>DAOLCX010000155.1:0-6266 GCA_035327685.1 Pirellulaceae bacterium
GAGCTTGGACGGCGGACCCATCATCGCCTCATCCCCTCTGGCCATCGACCAACGAGAAACAGCGGGAGAACTGGAAGCTCGATTAGCGCAGCTCGGGCCCGATGTCGTATTGAAGGCCATCGAACAGTTGGCCACCTGGGATGGAAAGTCCCCTTGCGGGACCGTTCAAGACACCCAGCTTGCCAGTTCGGCGCGGCGTTTGCGCAAGGGCGATGGGCTCATTCTCTGGAAACGCTCGGCGCAGGATTTGGCTAACCAGGTGCGCGCGTTTCAGCCTTGGCCTGGTAGCTTCACTTTTTATCATCCACCGCATCGCCCTCCTCTGCGATTAATCTTGTTGGAGGTAGAGGTAGTCGCTGCCCCGCCGGGGCCGCGCGACGACGATTGCCTTGCGCCGGGTGAATTCGCATTCGTCGATAATCATTCTTTGTGGGTTCAAACCGGAGACGGATGGCTGGCCATCCGACGCCTGCAACCGGCAGGAAAAGGGCCCATGAGCATTGGAGAGTTCTTGCGGGGACACCGTTTAACCAAAGGCGAGAGTTTTGCGTGCGAGACCGTTCCCAACATCGGGCCGCACGGCTAAAATGCGGTAAACACGGAAAAACATGACATCAGGACACTATGCCAACATACGATTACCAATGTGATGCTTGCGGCCATACCTTTGAGGAATTTCAAAAGATCACCGATGAGCCGCTCACGAAGTGCCCGCAATGCAAGAAAAAGAAACTGCGGCGGCTGATCGGAACGGGCGCAGCCATCGTTTTCAAAGGATCGGGCTTTTATCAAACGGATTACCGCAGTGAATCGTATCGCAAAGCCGCTGCGAGCGAACAGCCTGCTGGGAACGAGACTGCTGCTGGCAAGTCTGACAAGTCTTCCGCGGACGGCTCAACGACCAAGCCGACGGATAGCAACAGTCCTTCGAACTCGACCGATTCGCCGTCGCCAAAGTCTAAGTCGCGCCGAAAGCCCACCGAATGATGGCTCACCGCTGTAGATGCGGATCGCGCACGAATCGCGGCTCGTCGGTTTCATAGCTGACGGGCTGCACTCTCGACTGCAGCGCTTGTGCATCGGCGGCTCGATCCGTCGCGATGTAGAGTTGCGACAAAGCCTCCCGAGGCTTGGGGACTTGTGGATGGTGGATGCCAAGCACATTCTCCAACCGGGCCAGTGATAACTTGAGCAGCGGTTCAGCATCACTATACTTTCCCTGCTTGGCCAGGCTTACACCCCAACGGTACTCGGCTAAACCCAATTCGACATTGGATACATCTGTTTGTCGCAACAGCACAACCAATTGTTGCAAATAGACTTCAGCGCGATCAGGCTTGTCCAATAACATCCAAGATACCGACAACTTATGGAGGCAATCGACGACCAAACGGTTGGGGCCCTGTACAGTGTTTGTCAAAATGGTCAAAGCGTTTTCTAAGTGCTGAACAGCGGCCTCGTACTGCTGAAGGTCGATGTAACACGTCCCGATATTCAGCATACAATGCGCGACATGTGGGTGCTCAGGCCCTAACCAGCTTCGGCGGATCTCCACGGCTTTGACTAAATAGGGGAGCGCGTCTTGCGGAGTTCCACACCGCTGCAATGCAACGGCCAAGTCATTGGCTCGCGTGGCGACATGCAGCGAATTCGCTCCATACAGTTCGCCCGCCATCCGCAATGCGACTCGCAGGTTTTCTACTGCTTGTCGTTGATCTCCTTTGGCCAGCCAGGTTTCGCCCAAATGGGCATGGATAGCTTCCAGTTCAGGATGGACCCGTCCGAGCCAGGGACTGATCGTGGCAAATGCCTGACGATACGTTACAATCGCTTCATCAAACCGCCCCGCCAGTTGTTCCAAACGGCCAATTTGTACCAGTTGCTTACCATGCATGTATGAGTTCTCCCCATACAATTCCAAAGTTCGCTCAATCGATCCGAGCGCCATGGTCAACGCCGCCTGGGGATTGCCGCGTTGGAGCAACTCGGCGATGCGATTTTGCCATTCCATTAACTCACTCAATTGGGATCGTTGGCGCCCATCCAAGGCGGCGTGCCGACGGGCCGTTTGCACTGCTAAGGTTGCGTTGGTGGCCTGCCACGACTGGAGACCGAATTGCTCCTGGAGCAAGCGATGGGCCTCCTCCCAGTGACCAGCTTCCTGCCCGAACTCACCCGCAGCCTGTGCTGCGTATGCCGCTCGCGACAATCGTTCAATTTCGCCCGTCAAAGAGGCGTTTGCCTCTGGCAATTGAAGCGTACCAACTATGGGCGATGCCGGAAGCGATTGGTTGACAGCCTCAGGCGCTCCGTCCGTCGGCAATTGGCTGACTTTTCCACTGTCTGGCGACCCGCACCCAACAGCTAGCAACAACACCACTAACCATCCAGTACTGCTTTTCATAGTTTCGCGTCCTTGCTTTTTTTCATCTCGGTTGGGATTGCTCGACCTGCGGTTGCGCAAATCCTGGGCGTTGGCATTCCATGTCGATCAATATCCGAGTTTGCCCGTCGGTAAATATCAAATCCGTATGATTGGGCCAATGGCATTCGATAATTTTTGCAAAATCCGCAAATCCCTCCAAATCCGCTAAACTTACCTAATCGTTACGGTCGATCTCAGCCAGGGAAGAAGTTGTATCCCCTGAACTTGAGGTGTTGTCATGCTAGCGACGTTCGTCGGTCGTGTTGTTTCGTGGACCTGTGTCGTAGTTCTCGTAATTGCGTCCAGTCATTCAACGGCGCAACAGATTCCAGGCAAACCATCAACTCAAGCTCAACCGGCTGCTCCGGAAGCTGCCGCTGAGCATCCACCGGTGCACATCCCTGCGGAGGGATTCCGGGTGATCCCTAACAGGCGGCATTCGAACGAGTTGATTTCGGATCAACCGAATTCCGTTCCGCCACGCGAAGGCGGATTCGACACGCGTCCCGGCCCGCGTCAAATGACGGGGGGATACGACCAGGGAATTCGCCGAGTTCAATTTACACAGGATGAGCAACCACCCGTTGATCAGGAAGTCGTCGTCGCTTCTGAACCGTTGCTGCCACCTGCGCAAGCGCTATCGGTCATGAATCAACAGGGGGCGATTCCTTTCGGATCGCAAAACACAAATCAAGGGCTGGCTTCACCCCCGGTCACACCTTCCGGCACTTTCAATCAGTCTTCGCAATTCCCCTCGTTTGGAAATGCATCGCCGATGCCGGAGTCCGATCTGCCGCGGATGGTCGCCCATGCTCAAGGAAATGCAGAAGAAGAAGCCAAACATTCGGCAACCCATTTTATTGACTCAAACGCTTATTCAAGCCGACCGGTTTTGGCCAATGAGACGGCTTTAGTTCAACTTGAAATCCCTGCCATCCGCGTCGAAGCCTACGGCCCATCCAGCCTGGGACTGCACAAGAAGTCTCAACTGCGTATTGTTGCACGGAACTTTGGCCAAGCCATCGCGGAGAACGTCGTAGTATCTGTCGTGCTCCCGGCCTGGGTACAAATCAGCAACCTGAACGCCGAAGGAGGCCGCCGCGAGCTGGTCGATGAATTGGGCGGACGCCGTGTGCAATGGACGATTGATCGTCTGGCGGCTCAATCAGAAATTGCTTTGCATTTGGATGTCGTTGCCACCAAGGCGGAGTCGTTTACCTGCCAATTGGCCTGGGCCATTCAACCACCAGTCCGACAATCCATGATCACGGTGACCGAGCCACGTCTGGAAATGAAAATCGCTGGCCCCAGAGAAGTGTTGTTCGGTGAGACCGAGTCATATCATGTCACCATTCGCAACCCTGGAACTGGCACCGCGGAGCGGATTGTCGTGATGCTTCCGGAAGCGTTAGGTGGACAGCGCGAGGAACTCGGCGACCTGGCACCCGGGGAAGAACGCAAGTTCAAAGTCGAACTGTTAGCCAAAACCGCTGGTTTGCTCGATCTGACAACCCGCGCTGTTGCTGACGGCAATATCCAAACGAGTGACACCGCCCGAATCATGGTGCGTCGCCCAGCCGTCCAAATTACACTTGCAGGTCCGGAAATGGCGTTTGCCGGTTCGGTCGCACAATTCGAAATCGTCGTGTCCAATCCGGGAGACGCCATGGCGCGCGAGGTGATGGCGGCCATCGCCTTGCCGCGCGGAATTCGGTACATCAGCGGAATTGATACCGCGGAAGTCGGTGAAAGTCATTTGCGGTGGTCAATCGGCAGTCTAGATGCAGGAGAACAGCGGACCTATCGAATCGCCTGCCAAATGAACGCCGACGGTCCTGTCAATATTGAGGCGGCAGTTCGCGGCGCCAGCGATATCGCCAACTTGACTCATTGCACAACTCATGTTGAAACTGTGGCAGATGTTGTGTTGTCTGTCGATGAGCCAGCCGGACCGTCCGTTACTGGAACCGATGTCGAATACACAATTCGGATCAAGAATCGCGGAAGCCGTGCGGCACGCAACCTGAATCTGGTCATGCAGTTTGACGAGGGGATTGAGCCATCCAGCACCGCAGGCCATCGCGCTGAAATCGTGCCTGGCCAGGTGTTGTTTGCACCCATCAACGAACTGGCGCCAGGTGCGGAAATGACGGTGAGCGTGCTGGCCAAGGGCCAGGTGGCTGGAACGCACCTGTACCGAGTGCAATTGGAAAGTGGGGACAAAGAGACCCGCAAGGTCGCGGAAGGAACGTCAAAATTTTACGGCGATCAGGCTCTCCCCCGTTCGACCGGAAACTCCCATTTCGGCAGTGGAGGAATCCGCTAGACATCACCTGCCTGAACTGACAGGGACCACGAATGTCGAGCGGGTAAACGGTGACTAGTGGCAATGGTGGCGAACGCGACGTACTTCGATTGCAAGACGTTTTTCCGGCCCGAATTCAGATTCCTAATCAGCGGCCAGTTCCTGGGCGCGGCGTGTGGCGGCTTGGATGGCATCCGAAATGATCGTCTCAAAGCTACCGGCCTCCAACACTTGCAAACCGCACATCGTGGTTCCGCCAGGGCTCGTGACCTGGTCGCGGAGGTCCAATAAAGACGCATCTGACTTTCGAATTAACTCGATTGTCCCGGCAACCGTCTGAATGGCCAATTCCCTGGCTATGTCGCAAGGCAAACCAGCCAGAACACCGCCGTCAATGAGCGCCTGAACAAACGTCAGGACGTAGGCTGGTCCCGATCCCGACAACCCTGTGACCGCATCCAATAATGGTTCGGGAACTTCTACCACCGTTCCGACTTGCCGCATCAGATTCAAGGTCTGATGCCGATCTTCTGGAGTCGCGGCGCTTCCGAAAGCCACAGCAGTCGCGCTGTGACCGACCAGCGCCGGCGTGTTGGGCATGATGCGCACCACTCTTTGGGTTCCTGATAACTCGGCCAACCGATGAATGCAATATCCGGCAGCCATCGACACCAGGCAAAACGAGCGGGCACAGGCCAGCAGCGGCGATAAGGCATCGACAACCCGCTGTGGTTTCACGGCCAAGAACACCAAGTCGGCCTGCCGCGCCACTTCATCCGGTGACGTGGCAATTTCACATTGGGAACAGATCGCCCGCAGTTCATCCAAAGCGGCAGAGTTGGGGTCGTAGGCAATAATCCGCTGGACATCACAGGCAGTGCGAGCCGTGAATCCACCGATCAGGGCCTTTGCCATCCTGCCTGCTCCCAAGAACCCCAATACGGCCATGTCTCGATTTCCAAGCGGTGCACTTCAGGGTTGCTGTTGCCGCAGCAGAACAAGAAACTCCTCAATCCTGGCCAATTGTTCAAACCGGTGAGTCATCAACCATCGGCCATCGGTAATCGCCACTTGCACTGCGACTCCCTCAAGGAAATTGCCGCAACGAATTGCACTGTTCATCGCGCTCTGTCCGTTTAAAAAACAAGCTCCCCGCGCCCGAATCAGGCGATCAGGTCCAGCACAGGTAGCGCCCCTTCGGGTCCCACCAGTTTTTGATCGAGTCCACCAAAAAAGAAGGTCAAACGATTGGGATCCAACCCCAACAAATGCAGGATGGTCGCGTGAATCCGGCGGACATGTAATCGATTTTCCACCGCATGAGCACCAAGTTCATCCGTCATGCCATAGCTCATGCCGCCGCGAATGCCGCCGCCTGCCAACCACATCGTAAAGCCATAAGCATTGTGATCGCGTCCAGTCCCTTCGGCGTACTCAGCCGTCGGTTGCCGACCGAATTCGCCGCCCCAAACAACGAGTGTATCATCCAACATTCCACGCTGTTTCAAGTCGAGAAGCAAACCAGCGATCGGCTTG
>DAOLCX010000156.1:0-6265 GCA_035327685.1 Pirellulaceae bacterium
AAAACGAAGCGGGCGATCTGCTGCTGCTGGCGGGATTGCTGCAACGCGCGGGATTCTCGCCCACTGAAGTATTGCAAACCGTGACCAGCAACGCGGCCTCTGTGCTAGGAGTAGCCGATCGTGTTGGGCAATTGGCGGTCGGCCTCGATGCCGATTTTGTCGTCCTGTCCGGCGACCCGTTTCAGCGCGGGACACAAGTGTTGGCCACCTACGTGGATGGCGAATCGAGTTTTTCAGCCGACGCCAAAACGACAGGTACGCGACCGATTGTGGTTCGCGCCGGTGCGATCCACACAACCCATGGTCCTTGGAACGACGCGGCGATCGTGGTGACGGGTAGTTCTATCGCCGCTGTCGGACCCGATGTGTCGTATCCGTTGGATGCCGAGGTCTTCACGTTTCCTGGAGCGGTGGTCGTTCCCGGTTTTATCGACCTGCATGCCGAACTGGGATTAGGCGGCGGACTGCGCGACCGAGTGGAACTGAACACCGCGTTGGCCAACTTGATTGTTTCGGACGACGAAGCGGTACAGTGGGTGCGCCAGTCGGGAGTGACCACTGTGTTGGTCGGCTCTTCGCGCTTGCCGACTCCGATGATGGCCATCAAGTTGTCGGATCGACCGCGGGTAGTCAAAGACCCGGCCGCGCTGCGGTTTGAAATCAGCGGCAACCTGACCACGGCTGAGGCGACCTTGCGGCGGACCTTGACGCAAGGCAAAGCCTACGCCGACCAGTGGACAAAATACGAGGCGGACTACGCCGAATATCAACGGGCGCTGGCGGCCTACGAAGCCGCACAAAAAGCCGCCGAGTCATCGGCCCCCGCGCAACAAGAGTCCGGTCAAAACCAGGAATCGGGGGGTGCGAACCCAAATCAGGCGACGGCTGGAACGACCAATCATTCAACCGCACAGGATTCAGAAAAGCCGGCCGAAGAAAAAAAGGCCGATGGCCCAGAGAAACCGACGGAACCGACTAAACCCAGAGCCGTTCCCAACCTGGAGCCTTATCGGCAAGTGTTCGCTGGGAAACTGCCGCTGATGGTGGTTGCTCAACAAGCCAACGCGATCGAATTGACAGTTCGGATTGCGGTCGATGAGTTTCATCTGCCGACGGTGATCGCTGGGGCCGATGAAGCCGATTTGGCGCTCGACAGTCTGCGGCGCGATGGCGTGGCGGTGGCCGTGGGACCCAGCCTGATCGGCCGCCGAGGCGAGCGGACAGTCAACGTTCCGCAAAACCTGGCGACGGCGCGAATCCCCTTTGGTTTTCAGTCGGGCGCGGCAACCGGTTCGAGCCGATTGCCGGCCGCGGCGGGCCTGGCCACTTATCGCGGTTTGGGGGTTACCGATGCGTTGCGCGGAGCCGCTGAAGACCCGGCGCGGTTTCTTCAGTTGGGATCCATTGGTAAATTGGAGGCAGGCTACGATGCCGACCTGGTGGTCCTGAGTGGGCCGCCATTCGATCTGGGGACGGAGGTCCTGGCCGTGATGATTGACGGCCAATGGGTGTATCAAAAGGAGCCCAAATAATGGTGCGTTTACAAGTGCCCAGAATCTACAGCCTTCGCGATGCTCGGAACGTAACCACTCACAAGAGCGCAGAACAATGGTCCCCAATGGTTCAGAACTCTGAATGCGGAAAGCCATCGTCGCGTTCTGAACGACCAGGAACCGTTGCTCCATCCCTGCGTCCTTCCGCCAGATACCGTAACCAATTGCTTCACGTCCTCTGCGCTTTCATCATGGCACCCTGCTTAGGTTGGAGTGGAGGAACTTGCGCCCAGGATCCCGGCGCGACTGAGAAAAAAGACAAACCTCGGCTGGCGATTCACGTCGGCAAGATCATCACTTCGGCAGGAGAACCGATCGTCAACGGCACGATCCTGGTGGCTGATGGCAAGATCGAAAAAGTCGGACCATCTGCAGAAATTACTGTCCCCCCAGGCTACGAAGAAATCGACCATCGAGACCGGTTTGCCTTGCCGGGATTGATCGACGCCCATTGTCACATCGCCGGTTCCAGCGATCTGAACGAGATGGTGTATCAGACCAATCCGGAACTGCGCAACTGGGATCAAATCATCCCGCACAATGACCGATTGAAAGTGGCCATCGCCGGAGGCGTGACTACGGTGTGTTTTATTCCGGGGAGCGGGACCAACATGGGAGGTTGGGGGGTGTTGCTCAAGACTGGTCCGGGCAAACCGGAAGATGTCATCATCCGAGCCCCGGGCGTTTTAAAGATTGCCCAAGCGGGGAATCCAGAACGCCAAGGAGGTGAAGTCGGTTCGGGCCGCATGGGGATGAACCACGTGATCCGCCAACAGTTATTGGAAGGCCAATACTACGTCCGTCAATGGGATTTGTACGAGGCGGGCGAATTGGAGCAACCACCTGAAGTCAACCTGCGACTGGAGTATTTTAAGCCTCTTTTTCGCCGACAAATTCCGGTGCTGGTTCATACGCAGCAATTCCAAGTCGTCCACGCGTCGATTGCCATGTTGCATGACGAAATGAATCTTAAGATTATCATCGGACATGGCACCTTCAACGCATTTCATTTGGCCCCCGAGTTGATCAAGCGCGGCATTCCCGTGATGGCGGGGCCGCGCGGGTTTTATGTTGATCCCGAAGACGGACAACTCAAGGGAATTGTCGCCGAATACAACAAGCGCGGCTTGGAATTTTTGGGCGTCAACACCGACTCGCCAGTCGTCCCGCAAGAAGATTTGTTCTTCCAGGCGGCGATGGCGGTCCGTTATGGTTGGACGGAAGAACAAGCCATTCGCGGGCTGACGATTGAAGCTGCCAAAGCCTTGATGATCGACGACCGCGTCGGCTCGTTCGAGCCGGGCAAGGATGCCGACATCGTGATTGCCACGGGCTCGATTGTCGATCCGCGGAACTACGTCGTCGAGGTTTTTATCGATGGGCAAAGTGTGTACAACATCGCCCGCGACCGCCGCCGATATTAACCCGTACGTCAGGCTATCCAGCCTGACCTGCGGACGCAATCTGTCAATAAAAGTAATTGTGGAGCGCATACATGATTGTCGATTCAGGCCACCAACGAATGCGAGATTGGCGCCGCTGGTTAGCCTGCGCGTGGGCCGTATTGGCAATCGGTTCCGTGGCTGGCCCGTCGCTGTCCGCTCAAGAGATCATCGCATTCAGGCAAGCCACGGTCGAGACGATGGGTCCTGCCGGTCGCTTGGAACGAGCCACCATTGTTGTCGAAAACGGGCGCATCCATTCCGTCGGTATTGAGATCCCGATTCCAGACCGCGCGCGGATCATCGATTTGGCTGGCAAGACGGTCATCCCCGGCATCGTCGATCCGTATTTTGTCGTCGATTTTCCGCTGGGCGCCGAGCCGACCGAAGAAGTTCGAACGATTACCGTTCGCGGACGAGGTTTTCAAGTTCCCCAGGCCGCCGGTTCTCCAGCCGTGTTTGTCAAGATCGCCGACGTGTTCGATTCGCGGCGTGGGGATTGGAACACCGCCATTCGCTCGGGAATCACAACGTCGCAAGTCGTAACGCGCGGATATGGACAAAGTGTCTTTGCGAATCCGTGGCCGACTTCTAAGCAGGACTCCGCTGCGCGTCACGTTGGCGGTAAGCACCCGATGATCGTCGAACCGGCCGGGCGACTGTTCACTGCCGTGACCAATGACTCGTCGAGTTTGCGGACGATTCGCGAAGGGCTGGCTGAACCGCGCGCCACAGGGCAGGGGGGTGCGCGTCGCGGTGCACCTGGCGGTCGAGGCGCCGGGTCCGGCGAAGAAGGGAGCACGCCACCGAGCAACAATCAAGGCGGCACTCCATCGCCTGGCGGAGAAGCTGCCCCGGCAGCCAGTCCGTCTCAAGACTTGTGGCGGGCGATCCGGTCCGGTCAACATCCGTTGTTCGTCAACGCCAACAACGCCGCCGCTATCCTCTATGTCTTGGCAGAATTGGAAAAGACGCCGTCGGTTCAAACCGCTGCCGTGGCCAGCGGCGGCGACTGGTACCTGGCGCTGCCAGCACTTGAAAATCGAAAAGTAACCGCCATTCTGCCGCCGCGACTCGACACGGAACCTCGCAACCAAAACCGTGTCAATGTTCCGAAAATGCTGCACGAAGCGGGGATCGAATTCGCGTTCAGCCTCTCCACCGGCCAATCGGAATACCGCAGCACACAACCGAATCCGTTGTTTCCCGTGGCCATGTTGGTAAAATCTGGGTTGCCGAGAACGACAGCTTTGGAAGCGTTGACCATCCGTCCGGCACGCTTGTTGGGCCTGGGTGATCAGGTCGGTTCGATTGAACCGGGCAAACGCGCGGATTTAGTAGTGTTCGATGCCGATCCGTTGGATGCCACCGCTGAGGTGGTTCAAGTTTGGATCGGTGGTCAGCTTTTGCACGGAGAATAAAACCATGCGTGCGATGTCTTTGCGATCCGTTTCCGTTTTTGCTTTCAGCATCGTCATGCTCTTCCAGGTGGGAAGCCAGGCACAAGAACCCGCGGCTGCCGAAAAACCTGTTGACGCCAAAGCGACAACCAAGAAGCCGGTGACGGCCATTGTCGGCGCCGACATCCACACCGTCACCCGCGGCGTGATTCGCAACGGGACGATTCTGATCCGCGACGGCAAGATTGCCGAAGTCGGCCAGCGACTGGACATTCCGGCCGACGCCGAACGAATCGACGCGCGGGGCAAAGTGGTGGTACCGGGTTTCATTGCCATGAACATGTCTGGCCTGGGCCTGCAAGCGCGCGGTGCCGATCGGAACGAGCGGTTTGCCGATGCGCTGAATCCGTTCGACAGCAATATGAAATTTGCGTTGGGTGTTGGCATCACGACGGGCTGCATTCAAATTCAAACCGGGGGTGGTGGGGGCCGACGAGGTGGTCGCGCGCCCGATTCGCGGTTCGTGGGGATCGACCCTGATGAGGAGCAGTTGTTGTCTCAAGGGTCCGCGGCCGAATTGGACTACGGCGAGAGCTTGCCGACCTGTCCTTGTTGTGGCTTGACCTATTTGCCTTTGGAACCGATTGACGAATCGCCGCAACCGGCACCTCAACCGAGGCGGCAAGCCGTGGTCAAAATGAGCTGGGGTTCGCTCGACGGCATGTTGGCCAAGGAAACAGTTTTCTACGACGCGACCGGCGGCGCGCTGAACGGGCCGCTGGCGCAATACCAGTTTCGGCAACAAGTCGCTCGGGCGCGCGAGTATCTGAAGGCCTTGGCGGAACATGAAGCGAATGTTCGCGCCGGTCAAAGGAATCAACCGCCGCGCAACCCCGTGACGGAGGATATGTTACGGTTGGTCAAACGAGAGATTCCGCTGCGTGTTTCGGCGGAGTCCGTCACGCAGATTCGGGAAATGATCGCGTTGGTGCGCGAATTGGACCTGCGATTAGTACTCGACAGGGCGACCGAAGCCTGGCTGGTGGCCGATGAGATTTCCGCCGCAGGCGTGCCGCTCGTGATCACGCCGCGACTGCAACGATCACCGCGATTCGGTGCAGAAGATCAGAGCGGCAGCTTTGTCGAGATGCCCAGGATTTTGGAACAAGCCGGCGTCCCATTCGCAGTCAGCGCCTTGGCCGACTCGATCAGCCTGAACGGAATCGCAGGTCGCGACCTGTCGAGCTTGCCGCTGGAAGCTATGTTCGCGGTTCGCGGCGGAGCCAGCGAAGCGAAAGCCCTGGAAGCATTGACCATCGTTCCCGCACGGATGTTGGGAATGGAGGATCGGCTGGGGAGTATCGAAGTCGGCAAAGATGCCGACTTGTTGATCCTGGACGGTCAACCGCTGGACTATCGCGTCTATGTCGAAGTCGCTTTCGTCAACGGCCGCCGCGTCTATGACCGCTTCGAGGACCGCGTCTATCCCGTCTTCGACCGCCGTTAGGGCAACTGCAGGAAAGGGTTTCGACGTCAAGCAGATTTAATGCGTCACCCCTAACCAAGGGGTAACGTCGGGATATTTGCGCACAATTGAAACTCAGCCCTTGTTCGAGTAGGAAGTTCTTTTTGCGAACGAACCCGCATTTCTCACACGGCTGATTGTGGTCGGGTTCGGGGACGTGCGAACTCGATGTGGTTGCTTTTCACCGTGGCGCGGTTGATTCAAAGCGGGCTTTGAGCCGTTGGTCGAGGCGGTTTCACGCTACTGTTGAGTCAAAAGATAAACGGTCACGAAAAGGTGGGGGCTTGGAGCAAGGCGATCGACCATACACGTTAGCTTGGACGAATCGACCTGCGACACTCACAG
>DAOLCX010000157.1:0-6247 GCA_035327685.1 Pirellulaceae bacterium
GATGTTGGGAACGGTCAACGATTATCTGGCTAAGCGCGACGCCGAGTGGATGGGGCCAATCTACCGTGAATTGGGAGTCCAGGTTGGATTGATCCAAACCGATCAACCCCGTCCATCGCGCCGTGAGGCCTACGAATCGGAGGTCACTTATGGCACGATGAAGGAGTACGGATTCGACTTTTTGCGGGATCGGGTGTTAGAGCGAGACCGGCAAAACCAACAAATGTGGTATGGACATGCGGCGGTGACCGGAGTCGATTTTCGACCCGTGCAGCGCGAGCCCTATTTCTTCTTGATCGACGAGGCCGACAGCGTGTTGATCGATGAGGCCCGGACGCCGCTGATCATTAGTGCCCCGCAGGACGAGCAGTATCATCAGCGTTTATCGGCCCTCTATCGGTGGGCGGCCGAGGTGGCACCACTATTCGTTGAAGACACGCATTACCTGTACGATCGGGAAAAACGCAAAGTCGATTTGAGCACCATCGGCACCGCCATGTTGCGGGAGCTCCACAAACCGGACGAATTGACCGGTTTTGGATTAGTGCAGATGTACGAATTCGTGGAACGCGCTATCCAAGTCTATCGCGATTACCACCTCGATCGAGAATACGTCGTCCGCGACGGAGAAGTGTTGATCGTCGATGAGGCCACGGGGCGCATCTCACACGGTCGTCGTTGGAGTCGCGGCATTCACCAGGCGATCGAAGCCAAAGAGAGACTGGATGTTACACCGGAAACGCGATCGCAAGCCAAAATCACAGTGCAAGCCTTCGTCAACCGATTTCCGATCGTCGCCGGAATGACTGGAACGGCAGCTACCAGTCGCCGCGAGTTTGCCAAGGTCTATCGAATCAAAGTCGCCGTCGTGCCGCCCAACCGTCCGTTGCAGCAGCATGTCTATTCTCCGGTAGTGACGCGCACGGCAGCCGACAAGTGGCTGGCGATCGCGGAAGAAATTGACCAACTCCGTCAGGCGGGCCGAGCTATCCTGGTGGGGACGCGCTCGATTGCCAAGTCGGAGCATCTGTCGCAACTGCTGCATCAAAAGAGAATCGAACATGTCGTGCTCAACGCCAATCAAATCGAGCGTGAAGCCGAAATTGTGTCATTGGCCGGGCGCGCTCAACGGGTCACAGTCGCCACCAACATGGCCGGGCGCGGTACGGATATTCAAATTGAGCCTTCGGTCCGCGAGGCGGGGGGCCTGCATGTCATCTGCTCCGAAATGCATGACTCCAGCCGCATCGATTGGCAGTTGTTCGGGCGCTGCGCCCGGCAAGGCGATCCCGGTTCCGTGCGGCAATTTATATCCCACGAAGATGAACTCATCGACCTGGCTTACGGAGTCCGCCGAGCTTCCCGATTCCGCAAAGTCGGCGCGACCCGCCCAGCCGAATGGTGGGTCCGTTTGTTTCGCAACGCGCAACGAAAAGTCGAACGTCGACACTTTCGGGCCCGGCGACTGCTCATGTATAATGAGAAAAACTTGATCAAGACCCAACGAGAAATGGGATTGGACCCGATTCTCGACCATTTGGCCGAATAACACATTTTTTCATAGGGCCTCATCGGCATGTCAACTGGAAAACGCCTCCCCACCGACGAAGGCGCAGCCGACGATCAGTCCGCGGATGGAACCGAGTCGGCCACGGACCAAAAACGACAAGAAATTCGCGATTCGATTTTGCGGCTGCGAGATCTGGCGCAAACCGACATTTCGTTTGGTGACTATTGCCAGCGCGTCGTCGAGCAAATCATCGCCTTGACGGCCGCACACGGCGCCGTGGTATGGCACATTGACGACCATCGCAAAACAGAGATGGTATTTGCGACTGGACCCGCTTCGGCAGAAGCTTTGGTCAATCTCGATGCGCATCGAAAAATACTCAATGAGGTTCACTCGAGTCGCACACCCCGCGGAGTTGACTCAACTGAACTGGCCGATTCGGCGCCGGGCCCTACCCATAGCGCCGCGACCGGTGATGAAGAGCCGCAGGCCATGTTGTTCCTGGTGGCCCCGATTGTCACTGGCGACCGCTGCTGGGGATTGTTTGAACTGATCCAGCGGGCCGACTTGAGCGAACCAGTCCAACAAGGTTATTTGAAGTTCCTGAATCAAGTCGCTGGCCTGTTCAGCCGTTGGTGGGAATATCGCGCGTCCCAGTTTCAGCCCGCTCAGGTGTTCACCGCCAGTGCGACTCCGACTTATACGCTAGTCCACAACGGGAACATGCGGCCGGCGGAGGCCGCCTCTGGCACGGCGGCCGATCGTGGCATAGCGCCCGTAACCCGGTCCGATTCACAGCCGACGTCCGCCTCAGCTTCTTCCAATCGGCTGATGGACAGATTGGACTTTGTCCGCGAAATCCACCAATCCATTCGACTCGGCGACACGGTGTATTGCATTGCCAATGCAACTCGGCGTCTGTTGCAGTGCGATCGTGTCAGTGTGGCGATCTCGCGCGGTTCGGCCAGCAAGATCAAGGCCATCAGCAGCCAGGATCGTTTTGATAACCGGTCCAATGTCATCAAGAAACTTGGGCAATTGGCTCAATTGTGCGTGCAATCGCGGACTACGCTGTGGCTGCACGGCAAGACCGCCGAGTTGCCGCCGCAATTGACTCGCGCGGTCAATGACTATTTGGACGAATCGCATAGCCGTACCTTGGCTGTCATTCCACTAGAGGAGCCGTCCGCGCGGCGCGATGGTGAATTGGAGCGCCGCGCCGTCCGCCAGCCGCAGCAGATGGGAGCCTTAATCATCGAACATTTCGCCCGCGATGTGCCGCGAGAGGCGCTCGGTGAAGATTTGCCTTTGGTGATCGAACAATCTGCGGCCGCGCTCGCCAATGCGCGACAGGCCGACGAGATCTTTCTGGCGCCACTCTGGTTGAGCTTGGGCAAGACCTGGCGATGGCTGTGGGACGATCATCGCAAAAAGACTATGGCGATCGTCGGAATTGTGATTGGCATCATCTTGATGCTCAGTTTCTGGCCAGCCACTTTGAAGCTGAAGATTCATGGTGTGGCGCAACCGCAGCTGCGCCGCAACTTGTTCACGCAGATCGATGGCTTTATTGAAAATGTTCATGTCAAGCAACAGGATCAAGTGCGGGCGGGTGATTTACTGTTGGAAATGGACTCATTGCCACTCCGATTAAAACGCGTCGAAATCATGGGGCAGATCGAAACGCTGGGGGAGCAGATTCAGAGCCTGGACCGGCAACTGGCCACCTTGCGGCCGCGGATCGGGGCCGAGGAAGCACTCACGCTGACCGGGACCATTGAACAATTGACGATTCAGCGCGCTGGCTTGCATCGGCAAATCGAATTGATCGACCGGCACATGGAAGCCTTGAAGATCTATAGTCCCATCGACGGAGTGGTGTTGACGTGGGATACGCATCGGCTGGAGCAGTTGCCAGTTGATGCCAACCAACCGGTTTTGACAGTCGCCGATGTCGAGGGTCCGTGGCATTTGGAATTGATGATTCCGCAAGGCAAGCTGGGATATATCAGTCGGGCCATGCGGCGACAACAAACCGATTGGTTGCCGGCGGATTTCATCCTGGCCACCGACCCGAATCACCGTTATCGCGGGCGTTTGATTCAGGTCGCCGAACGGGGGGAAATGGGACCGAATGGCGAGGTGGAATTCCGGGCAATCGTGGCCTTGGAAGCGGATCAGATTATCCGCCAGCAACCGGGCGCGGGGGTCACCGTGCGCGTCGCCTGTGGCCGCCACTCCTTGGGACTGGTGTGGTTTCATCAAATCATCGATTACGTTCGGACGCGCATCTTCTTTTAGCGGCGATCAACCATGTCGATTGGAATGTCAGCGCCGCAGCACCAGCGCCCGCCAGTGCGACTTCGCATGCGCAGCGACCTGAATTGCACTCGGATGGAGTATCAGGGAGTCGAGTATTGGGTCATCAAGGAGCCGTTGGCACAGAAGTATTACCAGTTCCCTCCGCATGTGTATTTCCTGTTGCAGCAACTCGATGGTCAGCGGAGCGTTCAGGAAATCCTCGACAATTACCATCGGGAACATGCCCCTAAGCGGATCACACCCGAAGAGTTTCAGCAACTGGTGCAGCGGTTCCACAAGGACAACCTGATTGTCGGTGACGCGGTCAACCAGGGTGTCGAACTGTTCAAACGGGGTTGGAAGACCTGGTGGATGGAACGCCTGATGCAGTTTTCCAATATCTTGGCGCTGCGTTTTCGCGGTGTGGATCCGGACCGCTTACTGAACCCCTTGGAACGGTGGTTCGGCTGGTTGTTTTCACCGGCAGCCGCGATGGCCGTGGGGATTCTGGCACTGGTCGCTTTGTCGTCGGTGCTGATTCACTGGAACGAGTTTCGCGCGAACCTGCCGGGTTTCGACGATTTCTTTTCACCGCAACGGTGGTACTTGTTTGCCATTGTCTTGGGAGTGACCAAGGTCCTTCACGAGTTGGGTCATGGCATTACGTGCAAACGGTTTGGTGGCGAATGCCATGAAATTGGATTTATGTTGTTGGTGTTAACTCCCTGTTTGTATTGCAACGTCTCGGACAGTTGGCGGCTGACGAACAAGTGGAAACGGGCGGCGATCGGTGCGGCGGGGATGTATGTCGAGTTGATGTTAGCGACGGCCGCCACGTTCGCCTGGTGGTTTGTGCAGCCTGGTCTGGTTCAGGATATTTGCCTGCAAATCATGCTGATCTGTTCGATCAGCACGTTATTGTTCAATGGCAACCCCCTGCTCCGTTTTGATGGATACTACATCTTGAGTGACCTGCTGGAAATTCCCAATTTGCACCAGCGATCGGGGCAAGCGCTGAACACATTGCTGGGACGGAAATGGTTAGGCTTGGAAATGCCCAGCGATCCGCTGTTGCCCCGCAATCGCCTGGGCGCGTTTGCGGCGTTCATCGTGGCGTCGTACCTGTATCGCGGTTTTGTGTTATTTTCAATTTTGTTGTTTTTGACGAGGTGGCTCGAACCGCATGGCCTGGAGTCGGTTGGCAAGTCGATTGCTTGGGTTGCGGCTGCCGGGATCATTGGCTGGCCAACGTATCGGTTGTATCGTTTCTTTTCTGTTCCGGGGCGAGTGATGCAAATCAAACCCAAACGTTTTGCGGTGGTGACATTGATTTCTGCTGTAGTACTGGTTGCCATCTTTGGCACACCTTGGCCGCACCGGGTTCGGGCCAGGGCGGTTGTGTTGCCCGAGCGGATGGAAACAGTTTATGCCCGCGAACCGGGAGTCATTCGAGAGATTCTGGTCGAGCCGGGTCAATGGGTCGAAGCTGGTCAGGTGGTCGCGCGCTTGGAGAATATGAACCTGGCGCTGGAAATCGCCGAAACGCTGCGAGAATTGGAATCCGCTCGCGCGAAGCGGGCCTTCTTGGCTCAAGCCAGCGCAACATCCATTGCCAAACAACTTGAGTACTTGCAGCCGCTGGCTTCGTTGGACGCCGAAATTTTGAAGTATGAACGGGTGCTGGCAACCCTGCAGTCACGCGACGATTTGTTGGTCTTGAGGGCGCCGATTTCTGGATTTGTCGTGGCGCCTCCTTTCCGCGAACAGGTCCCCGGTGAATTAGAGACACCCATGGTCGATCGCTTGCCATTGTTGACGGGCGGACAGCACCACTTGACGCTCAGGCCCGGACAACGACTTTGCGAAATCGCCGATTGGAGCCAGTGGCAAGCGGTGATTCTGTTGACCGAAACCAATATCGATTGGGTCCGACCAGGACAATCGATCAAGCTCAAGCTGCACGCGTTTCCGGGCGAAGTCATCGAATCGACAATCAAGGCAGTGGGCGTATCGGATCGGCTGGTTCAACGCCAAAAGCGTGCCGACACTCCAGAGTCCTTGCAAGCCCGCATTCGCGTCCCCGACTTGTTGGGTGAACTGGTCCCGCAACATGACCAACAGTCGATCCAGTATCTGGCGAAAGCCTCGCTGCCAACGAGCATCCCAGCGGTCGCTGCGGACAAACTTGAAACAACAAGTCCGATTGCCCAAACCTCCGCGGTCGCACACGAGACGCGGGCCGAGTATTTTGTCGGCCTGGACGCTCAAGCCCGCATCCATATCGGCTATCGCAATCTGGCTTCGCGAGTTTGGCGCTGGTTTAATGAAACCTTTGGAGGATAGCGGGCGGCTTTTTTTAACGGACTTTGGGAGAAAAGCTTGATCGTAGAACAATGGTTCTCAATGGTTCCTCCCCTGAAGGTGTTGTGTTTGGCG
>DAOLCX010000158.1:0-6222 GCA_035327685.1 Pirellulaceae bacterium
CCGGATGATGCTAAGGAGAAACCATGGCAGTGGAAATGAGGCTGGTGCGGATCGTCATCAGCGAAATCAGCGACGGGCAATTTGTTTATTTGCGCGAGGTGGACGGCACCCGCGAATTTGCGATGGTAATCGGGCTGTTTGAGGCCAGCCGCATCGATATGCGCGTGAGAAATGAGCGCCCCCCTCGACCTCTGACGCACGACCTGATCTCCAATATCGTGGAAGCGTTGGGGGCTGAATTGGACAGCGTGATTATTTCGGAGTTGAAGGAGGGAACCTACTTTGCCAAACTGCGGCTGAAGCGGGATGGCGAGATCATCGATGTCGATTCGCGACCTTCGGATGCGATTGCTACGGCGGTCTGCGTCGATCCGCCGCTCCCCATTTTTGTGGAAGAAGACGTGATTGAAGAGTCCATGCAACAGCCGGAATAGCTCCGCTCACTCCGAAGCGGTCCGTCCACTTGCCTGAATTTGCCAGGCAGTTTACGATCTTTCCTAACGTGGAGCAGGCTCGATCGGTCCTACGCTCCTCAACCGAACGATGCGCGCCTGGGCGCGGATCAGAGATTGAAGTACTTCGTTGACAACGGAGCGCCGCCTTCTGGCGCGCGGCCGAGGATGGCTCATCGCTTGCTTGAGGGTTGAATTGAATATGTTGATCGCCGTTCCACGGGAAAGCCAACCGGGCGAACGGCGGGTTGCCGCTACACCGCAATCCGTCGCCAAGTTGATCAAGTTGGGATATTCTGTTGCCTTGGAAACGGGCGCTGGCGAAGCCGCCTGTTTTGCCGACCACGTTTATAAGGCCGCCGGCGCCTCGATCGCCGGTAACCCGCCAGCCTTGTGGTCAGATGCCGACATTGTCCTGAAGGTTCAACCACCGAGCATCGACGAGATTTCGCGCATGAAGCGGGGCGCTGCGCTGATCAGTTTTGTCTGGCCGGCACAAAATGAAGCCTTGCTGAATGCAGCCGTCAAGCAGGGAATTTCCTTGCTGGCGATGGACCGCATTCCTCGCATTTCACGGGCGCAGAAGATGGATGCGCTCAGCCCAATGGCGAACATTGCCGGTTACCGAGCGACCGTCGAGGCGGCCAATGAATACGGCAGCTTTTTTACTGGGCAGATTACCGCTGCTGGAAAGGTGCCCCCGGCGAAAGTCATGGTAATCGGCGCTGGAGTTGCTGGGCTGTCAGCCATTGGCGCCGCTCGAGGCCTGGGAGCCATCGTCCGCGCCTTCGACACTCGGTTGGCCGTCAAAGACCAGGTCAAGAGCATGGGAGCTGAATTCCTGGAATTGTCTTTCGAAGAGGAAGGCGAAGGGGCAGGGGGTTATGCCAAGGTGATGAGCCCGGAATTCATCAAAGCCGAAATGGAGTTGTTTGCTGAACAGGCCAAGGAGATCGATATTATCGTCACCACAGCCCTGATTCCAGGCAAGCCCGCGCCCACATTGATCACTGCGGAGATGGTGGCATCCATGAAGCCGGGCAGTGTCATTGTGGATCTTGCCGCCGAGCAGGGAGGCAATTGTGAGTTGACTCGTCCCGGTGAAAAGTATGTTACGGACAACCAAGTGACGATCTTGGGCTTCACCGACTTTCCCAGCCGCCTGCCCACGCAATCGTCCACGTTGTATGCCAACAATCTGGTCAATCTGTTACAAGACTTGACGCCGCAAAAAGATGGGCAACTTGTCTTGAACATGGAAGATTTGGTGGTGCAACAGTCGCTGGCTACGCTGGCGGGCGAATTGAAATTTCCACCGCCGCCGTTGCCAGCGCCGGCGGTTCCCGTCAAGACGCCATCGACGCCGGTCAAGGAATCGCCCGTTGAGCAAGTTTCGTTTTGGGGGAGTCCACCGGTGTGGGGCGCCGCCATTTTGGCGGCCATCCTGTTGACGGTGGGCCTTGTGGTTGCGGCTCCGGATGGCTTCGTCGCGCGGTTGACCATTTTCGTATTGGCGTGCTTTGTGGGCTGGCAAGTGATTTGGAACGTAACTCCGGCTTTGCACACGCCGCTGATGAGCGTCACCAATGCCATTAGTGGCATCATCATCATTGGCGGGATGTTACAGATGCTGGGCCAGTGGAATAGCGTCCCCGTCTTATTAGCTGCCGTCGCAGTCTTAGTGGCTTCGATTAACGTGTTTGGCGGGTTTCTGGTTACACAGCGTATGTTGCAAATGTTTCGCAGATAGGTCGGCTCGATGGAGAATTTTGTTTATCTGGCGTGGCTCTTTGCGGGCATCTGTTTTGTGTTTAGCCTGGGTGGCCTCAGCCAACATGAAACGTCGCGACGCGGCAATGTACTCGGTATGGTTGGGATGGCCGCAGCGATCATCGCGACCATTGTGTGGTTAGTCTCCAAACGTTTTGGCGAACATGCCGAGGTCAGCGCTGGGGCCATGGCGCTGTTAGCCATTGGGTTGTTCGTGGGCGGTGCTATTGGCGCCTTCGTGGCATCGCGCGTGGCCATGACATCCATGCCCGAACTGGTGGCGATGCTCCACAGTTTCGTGGGTTTAGCCGCGGTCCTGGTGGGAATCAGCAATTTTCTTTACCACGCCGCGGAGCCGGTAATGCCTCACCTGGTCTCTGATGCAAAATCGCTGTCCATCGTCGCCGAAGATGAAGGTCGCAATATACTGGCTCAACATACTGGAAAACCGATCACGCCTCCTCAGCCGTTACTGCACCTGATTGAAATCGCTCTGGGAGTGTTCATCGGCGGAATCACGTTTACAGGAAGCATCGTCGCGTGGGGGAAGCTTAATGCGCGGATCAGCGGCAAACCACTATTGATTCCCAATCGGCATGCCGTGAACGCTGCCATGCTCATGATCTGTTTTGTGGCGGGAATCGTGTTTTGCGTGTCGATCGGCGTCGGCTTGCCTTTGGCCATGTTGCTGGTGATCACGGCTGTGTCTTTTGTACTGGGAGCCCATTTGGTGTTGGCCATCGGCGGTGCCGACATGCCAGTCGTGGTCTCCATGCTCAACAGTTATAGCGGGTGGGCTGCGGCCGCGACCGGATTTATGTTGCAGATCGATCTATTGATTGTGACGGGCGCATTGGTTGGCAGCAGTGGCGCCATTCTGTCCTATATCATGTGCCGCGCAATGAATCGGTCGTTTGTCAGCGTGATCTTGGGTGGCTTTGGCGGCGAAGTGGCAGGACCCGCCAATGTTTCCGGTCAAGAACTGACGTACAACACCACCAGCATTGAAGAGACCGGCGAATGGTTGCTCAATGCTTCGGAGGTCATTGTAGTGCCAGGATACGGGATGGCAGTGGCCCAAGCCCAACATCCCATTCGTGAAATATGCGAGTTGTTAAAGCAAAAGAACATCAAAACCCGGTTTGCCATTCATCCAGTCGCGGGACGATTGCCCGGTCACATGAACGTGCTCTTGGCCGAAGCGAACGTTCCCTACGATATCGTCCTGGAAATGGATGAGATTAATGAGGACTTCCCGCACACGAATGTCGTATTGATCATCGGCGCCAACGACATCGTCAATCCTGGTGCGGAGGACGATCCCGGTAGTCCGATTTATGGTATGCCGGTACTTCAAGTCTGGAAATCGGAACGGGTGGTTGTCCTCAAACGAAGTATGGCCACTGGGTACTCCGGCGTCGACAATCCCCTGTTTTACCGGGAAAACACATCGATGCTGTTTGGCGATGCGAAAAAGACCGTCGATGGCCTGTTGGCCTGCCTACGTCAAGCCTCGGCCTGACGTGGACCAGTCTCTCCCGCCTCACGTTTCGCGGCAGTTTCTTTGCACTGCTTCTTTGCAACCGTTCACGTAATCGAAGGCCAATCTTGGTTCTGGTGCGTTCCAAAGGTCGTCTTGTTGTAGACCGAAACCATGTGAGTGTCCGCAGGTCGATTCGCCAAAGCTAACGTGTATTGTCGACCGACTTGCTCCACACACCCTACATTTCGTAAACGGGCACGTTTCTTAATAGCCTTGTAGCTCATACGCTTTAGGTGCTTCCTTCCCAAAATCCTCACATCGCCACCTTCGGCCCCGCGCCGGTGGAGCGGTGACTTCCCAGCTACAGGTTCAAAATGAAAGGTATTTGGGATTTTGGCCCATGCCTCGGAGTGGCCTTGGATTCCTTTTTCGCGGTATTATTGGCAAAAAGGGAACATTCGGCCGCACTCAGAACTTCTCATTTTCTAACGTAGTGTCTGGAAACACCGGAATAGCGCTGTATAGTTAATGCCAAGAGGTTGCGATGTAGCCATTCACGGCCCCGTAACACCGACAAACCGCAAGGTGGAGCCAAAAGGGTCTTCCGACAACTGCAAATCCTTTAACATCGGACCGATGGACGAATCATCCTCAAATATCGATACCCAGGCCTCCATGTTGACCACATGTCCGCAATGTGGTCACTTTGTCCGGTTGCCAGTTCTGGTGTCGATGTCCGCCCACGTCCGCTGCCCGCTTTGCCATCACAGCTACGCGTTGCGATCGGTATTGCCTATCGACATACCGGAACTGGAGTTAATGGTTCAAGGAGAGTGGTCTGGAAAGAGTGACTCGTTTCCTGATTTGGCGGCCCGCTCCGCCAGTTCAAATAGTTCTGAACGGCCTATTCCCGTAGCTGATAGGCTTTCAATTCCGGAAGTGTTGCAACGTGGCACCAAACGTCGTGGGCACCGCCGACCCCAAAGAGAATTGGGCGATGCGGCAGGATCCCATGTTGCCTCATTGGATCCTCAAGAAATGGCCGACATTAGCCCAACGGATCGCAGGGACTATCCCCGGCGTCCAGTTGGCCGCCGCCGAAAAGCAACTTCCTCGTCTTCGCTGGAACTCGTCAAAGTCATGGTCGGAGGACTCCTGGCACTCCCCGTCGCGCAATTGATTATTTGGTGGGCGTTGGGACTAGACCCATTTCGTATGGGCCCGGCAGTTGGCCGCTATGTTCCATTTATCGTACCCAGCCGCCTCGCTGAAGACGATACGGCCGAATAGCATGGTAGGAGAAGGCTGACACGTGCCAGCCTACGTTCCGAACTTGCTGGAAAAGGCCTGACTCGATTTACATGTTTACCAAGCTATTGCTGCTGTTGGTATTAGTGCCTCTAGCCGATCTGGTCCTGTTGCTGATGATCAGTCAGTATCTGGGATTCTGGGGGACCGTTGCTTTGGTCATACTTACTGGCTTACTGGGCGTAGGTTTATTTCGTTGGCAATTGCGGGCCCTCGCACGCGCTGCCGATCCACTCGGCGAGCGTTCTCAAGTGGCGAGCCATCTGCTCTCGGACGGACTTATGATATTTGTCGGCGCTGCACTGTTGGTCACTCCCGGATTGATCACGGATATCATCGGGATTTCACTGTTGATTCCAACGTCGCGGCGTTGGCATCAGCGCCGTTTGTTGGCTTGGCTGCTTGGGCACGGTGGAGTCGTGACGATCTTTACCAGTTTTCCTCGCGACGACGAATCAACCGTGGAAGGACATGTCGTCGATCGCAAGACGGATTCCGATGCCCCATGACGATGACCTATTTTCGGCGATACCGCATGGAGCGGGCCTTGATCACCGAGTTGTTCCCCTTCCCGGAATTACCACCCGGATATGATTGCCATGCTTGGGACCCTCGTGACATCGATGCCCATGCTCATGCCAAGTTCCTCAGCTTTCGAGCTGAACTCGATGTCCATGTATTCCCTTGTCTGGGCATCGAGCAAGGTTGCCTGCATTTGATGAAAGAAATCGTCGGACGCAATGGTTTTGCTCCCCAGGCAACCTGGCTGCTCACTTTTCAATCGCAAGCATCAACGGGCCACGGTTCTTCGGTACAGGCTCGCCAACCTATCGGTACCATTCAAGGGATTGTCACCGATGAGCGAACCGGAACCATACAGAACATTGGCATCGCTCCAGAACATCGCGGACGCGGACTGGGCCGACTGTTGATCGGCCGCACCTTGCAAGGCTTTCAGTCGCTTGGATTGACCCGAGCGGTTTTAGAGGTGACTGCCCACAATACCCAAGCTTGCCGTTTATACGAGCGACTCGGTTTTCGTTTTCAACGAATCGTGTACAAATTCCAGGACATTGCCAGCCCTTATTGACGCCTCGGGTTACTTCAGTGATTCCCGTTGAGCGGAAAAGTGCCGTGTTTTGGGATGATTTGAATGCCGGCGTTTCGCGCTGTTTTGCCAGGCTATTTGTCTTATCGATTTGGTCGTTT
>DAOLCX010000159.1:0-6213 GCA_035327685.1 Pirellulaceae bacterium
CCGTTGGCTTGCCGCATCGCCGCCGTTGAAAAATCCATAAACATCAATCCTTCAAAGGCCTGGACCACACGATCCTGTAAGCCTGCTGGGATGCCCAACGTATCGCGCTCCACCGACAGGGCCAACGAAGCCAACACCTCTGGTTCGACGGGAACGTCATACCATCTGGCCAACCCTCGCAAAGTGGCCACGACAATCGCACTCGAACCGGCCAACCCCACGGCGCGGGGGATCGTGCTCGTAGCCGAAATCGTAAAGTTCCGCATCGGCAGGGTGTAGCGATCGCGGCAATAGTCGGCGAATCGGAACAACGCGGCGCGAATCAAACGGTCGCTGCCATAGTAACCAAAGTGCGCGATATGTCGAGTGAAGGCGGGCAGATTGTCAAACTGAAGTGCCGAATCGTGGTCGGCTGGGATCATGAGATGGCGGGACTCCGTCCATTTGACGGTGGCACAAAAATTACCCACCGTAACACTCAACGCTTTGCCGCCGTAACCATCCGATGGGTTTCCCAATAAACCGGCTCGCGCCCATGCGCTGGCTGTCATCATCGTGTCATCGCGCCGATTTAGAGTCCCGTTCCACGAGGGCTGACCGCTGCCTCGTAATCCATGTACGCCAGAATTGCACGGCAGTAAGATTCGTAACTTCCGACGTCAAAACGCTGTTCATCGTCAGTCAGCCTCACGCCGACAACTCGCTGCCCCGCGCGGATTAAGTTGCGGATCGCATCAGTCAACTGAAACTCACCACCTACTCCTCGCGGTGTCGCGTCAATGGCATGAAATATGTCTTCACTGAAAACGTAACGCGCGGCGACGGCCAATCGGCTAGGGGCTTGGTCCATGCTCGGCTTTTCCACAATATCGTGCAGTTCAAAAACTGGATCATCCGAGCCCGGGTGGGCGATACCGTACTGGGAAACCTGTTCAATGGCCACGTTTTCAAATGCAATGGCCGCTGCCGCGCGATGCGATTCAAAAGCGGCCAGCAAACGCGCCATCACTGAGGCCGTGCCCGGGGGACCTATCAGACTATCGCCCAGCGCAACAGCAAACGGACCCGGCCCTAGCTGAGATCTGCCGCAGGCGACGGCGTGCCCAAGCCCGAGTTGTTGTTCTTGGTAGGTAACACTCACACGAACCGAGGCGTAAGGGCCGTGCGACCAAAGCGCACCCAGTTTGGCTGATTGGTCGCGGGAAGTCAGGCTGGCTTCAAGACGCCGATCAGATTGAAACAACCTTTCGACAGGAAGCTTACTGGGGTTGGCGACCAAAATCAGATGTTCGATTCCGGCATCGGCCAACTCTTCGGCAATCCACTGCAGTGCCGGTTTGCGACCAATGGGCAATAGTTCTTTAGGGACCGCATGGCTCAGCGGGAGCAACCTCGTTCCCCAACCAGCAGCCGGTATAATCGCCTGGCGCACTCGATCCATCACCCTTCCTTGTCTCCTTTCATGGCGCGTCCCCACTCCGCCCGATTGGGCCATCCCAAATCCTAGTCGGCGGTTGGCAAGGACTCCACAAATTGTACGAACAGTTTTTCCCAGGCCGCAATCTCCTCCTCCGTGTACTCCTGAAAATTATCGGCCATCAACCAGATCGTGATGGACCCGCGTTGCAACTTGCCGTCCCAACGCGTGCCTACCCAGGGCTGGCCAGACCATGTTGGAAAACGGCCTACCAGTGTTAAAGGTTGTTTTTGACTTTCTGATGCAGAACGAGTCATGGCCACCAACAGCAAACCGCGGTGCCGCACATCATAGGTCTCGTCCAATGACTTATCGAGTCGAACAGAAGTCCATTCATATTGTGGCGATCTGGACTCCAACTGAAAGTCCTCGCTATGAGTCATTCTCCAACCCTTGAAGCGAATCTGGTGCATCAAATCGCGTTGAGCGGTGGGCGATTCATCGACAACGACCACCGCATGACCCAGTTGCCCGCCCACAGTCCACGTCCAAACTCGCGTTCCCAACCGACTCCCTGGCGCCAGCCGCTCAAAAGTTCCCTCTCCAATCAAAAACCGCTCGTCCGACGTTTTCAATTGATCCCGCGGGATATCCCCGGAAAACGTGGGGAATTCTCGACTGAAGAACCCGCCCATTCGAATTCCAGCTACCACACTGAGCGCGACGACCAGCCCGACACAAATCAAGGCCAACCCCGGTTGGGCCTGGGCACGACGCAAGTGGTAACTTTGACGCGGTGTCAATTGAAGACTGGTCAAACGATTCCAGAGTTTCGCGACGCGACCACTTAACGACACATTGTCTTCATCCGATTCGACTTCTCCCAATGCGAACCTGAAGAACTGGTCTGCCGAAAGAACCAGAACGAACGCACCAATCAAGATGTAAGGCATGGAATCCGAAGTGAGCAACGGCTCCCGTACCATAGAACCAGCAAAGCGGCGCGCAGCAAAAGGTCCGATGGTGTGCAATACGTTGAGAATAACCGCCCAGACGAACCCGCTGGACGCCAACGCCAAGCCATGCAGCCCACGGCGCCGGAAAACAACAGCAATTATCAAGCTCATTCCGACCAGGTTGCCCCAACTGCTCCAGGGATTCCCCGAATAATCCATCCAGTAACTCTGTTGAATATCCTCGGTAGGCATGGTCTTAAAACCGTCGTTGGGAACCGCCAAGGTGTCCATCAAAGTCAGGTTTTGCTCATAAACCAACCGATCGTGGAGTCGGGTCAACCGAGCATCGAACCCAAACAGCATTGACAGCGGAAGCACTAGCGGCAACCAAACCCCGGCCAACGGCCACCGATTGTTTGCCACCACACCTCGGCAAATCACCAGTGCCAATAACAGACTTGCCACCGTGATCAAAAGTGGTTCGGCAAAGTAAATCGTCAAACCTACCGACAACACGGCACAGATCAGCCAGATGGCGCTCCAACCGTCCACTGACCAGCGCCAGGCAGACCGCCATGGCCAACGCCAGAGCGCCAACAACAATATGACCAAGGGCAACCACGGCACGAGCGCATATTGCGGATGCGCGGCAAACGGCAGCAACAGCCACGTGCCCACTAAAGAAGTGAGGCACCAACCCACCGCCAAAATGGGGAATGCCCACGACCATTGACCGTCGCTTCGATTCATGCAGGCCCTATTGTTCGCTGGGGACCACGCCTTCGCGAATCATCTCGCGAAACCGCACGTAGTTTTCAACCAAAAGCTTGACGGTGTCATCGTTGAAGTCATCAACGGAGTCCAGGAATATCTGAAGCTGATATGTTTGCGGCAACGGCCCATAGTCTTTCTGTAACCGTTTTTGCAACGTCGCAACCGCACGTTGCACTAAATTCATCCGCCGAATATCTTCCGTCATGGTTTGCACCGGACGACCGTTTTCATCAAACATGCTGTACAAAAGCAGCCCATTCATGCCGGTCGGCAATCGAAATATGCCAACTACCACCGGCCACTCCGGAGCGTACTCGGTGATCATAACCTCGCGGCTTTCCATCACCCAGCCATTGCCGCGATAACAAACTGTTAATTCGTGCCAGCCAGAAAAGGGATAATCCAATGAAAGTGCCAATTCAATCGGCGGCGAAAAGCTCTCCGACTTGACTACCCATCGCGACGACCGCGACCCCCATTCGCTATTCAATTCCCGTTGCTCAACTTCGTATTTCTCCCGTTTCCAATCGATCGTCAGGTTCGGTGGAAGCGAGAACGAGGTCGTTTCCGGGAGTGCCGCTTGAGAAATATCCCGCACAATAAACTTCTTGGTCAATTGCCGGTAAAACACGGTCGGACCTGCCGCCACTAATGGGACCACCGCGACAGCGGCCAGCACCAGACATACGCCAAATACCAGCGGCTTGGAAACCATTACCGGCAACAGGCCGCTATCACTGGTTTCTTTCCGTTGGGGGCGACCGCCAAATAATAGCTGCGATAACCGGCTGCGGCGCACGTTCTCGACCACTTCGCCCCGCCCTAACAAAAACTCGAACAAAAAGTCGGTACTAATCAACAGCGCAATCGCCAGAAACATGAAGAAATAGCCAATCAACACGTGCGGGATACCGCTCGCCAAGTCAATCTGCCACCACGAGTGTGAAGCGCAGATTGTCAAAACGCGCGCCGAGTTACAGACGATGGCCCATCCCACGGCTGCGAGCACCAACAAGATCGACCTCAGCAGACCACGCCGCGTCCAGGCCACCCACGCCAACGCACAAAACAACAACAAGAAGAACGATTGAATCCCACCACAGGCCTCTTCCACCATAAAGGGGCGATTCTCCATGCGAATCACATTCCCCGACAACAAATGGTTGATGCCAAACAAATCCAATACTCGACTGGCAACTTGTGAGGTCAAACGCTGCAGGCCCGTGATGATCCGGTTATCCAAACCAAATGGAAGCCGTACAATCAACGCCAACGCAAAAACGACCGGCAGCAAGGACTCACCTGTTTCTCGGCCACGAGTTCGCGCCAACAGACTTGCGGCAATCAGGAAACAGCCGATCCCGATAAACTCCGGATCAAAACGCAAGTTGCCGAACAACACAAATGGCACTGCCAACAACAAGAAACCATTGGCCCAGACCCCGCGGACTGAAAACCTTAGCCGCCCTAACTCGCCTCGGCGAACATACACATACATCGCCACGAAAGCCAGCACGAACGGCGCAAACTGATAATGCGGTTGCTGCATCAACTCGCGGAAATAAATCAATAAGAGCGGCAAATTCAAGAGCAGTGCCGCTACATGCAATGTCAAAATCCAGCGATCACCAGTGAGCCAACTATGCCGCGCGGTGCGCGACGAAATTGCTTGTGGCGATGCACTCACGGTGCTCATGGCTTTTTCCTGCGATTTCGCATGTGTGGACAATCCTCGCCAGATCGAGACCCGATCGCCTTGATTCGGCGGGATTCGTCTTCAAAGGTGCCTTGCTGACTTAACGAACTGATAACCCCTATCATACCACAGTTTGGGCGTATCACCAGTGTCGGCGATTCTCCCCTTCCCAGAATTTCAAGCCTGCCCAAACCATATAATCCTCAGGCTCGACTTCTTTGCAACGATCAAACCCGGAAGGAGTCCAAATTTCACGAGTGGTAGGCTCCGAACCCAATGCGCTATTTCAATTCCCGTTCTTTTATCTTCTTGGCGGGGTTGCCGGCCACGACTGCCCAAGCTTCGACGTCTTTAAAAACCGTAGAGCGCGCTCCCACAACCGCCCCCGCTCCCACGTTGACTCCGGGACCAACAAATACGTCAGCGCAAATCCATGCCTGTGTGCCGATTCGAATCGGAGCTGTCACCAGGGGCAACCCCGGATGACTGTAATCATGCGAGGCTGTGCACAAGTAGCTGTATTGACTGATCATGGCATTGGCCTCGATGACTATCTGATCGACACAATACAAATCGACGTCAGGTCCCACGATGGCGTTGTGCATCAACTCCAAATGTGGCGGATAATACACTCGCACTGAAGGATATACCCGTACACCCTTTGCGACCCGTGCGCCCCAACATCTCAATAGCCACCGCCGCCAACCAAATGCCAGTCTGGGCGACGGGCGAAAGAATAACAGCCACACCCAACCCCACACGGCTCTAACCAACTTGTTGCGGAAGGTCAACTGACTTTGAAATGCGCTCAAATCAACTTGTGTTTCAGGTCTCACCATGTGTATCCCAACCGATTCAGTGTCGGCTCCAACTCGCTGCGCAGGGCTTCCAGTTCGTGCGGCTGGTACGCTTCTCGCCAACTCTCATGCCGCGCAGGTTCCCGCGTTTGCAAGAGCGCTTCCACCACCCGATCCACATCTTCGGTTCCAGTAAAAGTCACCAGTTGGCGCACGTCCTCGGCGGAAGCGCTCATCAAGTGTTCGTAATGAACGATGCGGCGATTCGCTTCCGGAATCCCCTGGAAATCGCGCATGACCACGTCCATCGTAGCGGCCCACTGCCGAGCGAAAAATACTTCGGGCGCTAATTGCGAAAGCCATTCGCGCCACCCCGGTGGACGTGTGCCCCAAAAACGATGGGTCCGGCCCAGCAATTTGCTGGCTACCCAAGGCCACTTCTCCAAATAGGCCGGCCATTCCCACAACGTCGCTTCCCACATCTTCTCCCACATCCGCTGCCACCGTGGACCACCCCGCTCAATGATCTCTTGAGTGGATCGCAGGACTGCCCGGCCATCTCGCACAATCAAA
>DAOLCX010000160.1:0-6203 GCA_035327685.1 Pirellulaceae bacterium
GTCGATAAAGTCGTTGACGATCACGCCCCCCAAGTCGCGCAGTCGAATCTGGCGGGCGATCTCTTTGGCGGCAGCCAGGTTGACGCGGAAGGCCGTTTCTTCAGCCGAATCGTCGGTTCGGAAGCTCCCGCTGTTGACGTCGATGGCGACCAGCGCTTCGGTCTGGTCGATGACAATTGAACCTCCTTCGCGCAGCGGAACCTGGCGACGATGGATCAACGCGATTTCTTCTTCGAGTTTGTGTTTGTGAAAGAGTGGGTCTTTCCCCTGGTAAAAGTGCAGGCAGTTGGCCTGCCGCGGCATGACCAGTTTGAGAAACTCTTTGGCCCGCAGATAGGCCGGTTCGCCATCGACGATGATCGAGTCCATATCACTGGTCACGATGTCGCGAATCGTGCGAATAATGATGTCACTCTCTTCGTAGATATCGACGGGCGCTTCGATCTGGCGGATGCGGCGGACAATCACTTTCCAGAGTCTTAACAAGTAGGCCAGGTCGCGGGACAATTCGCGGCGGCTGCGTCCGGCTCCCGCGGTGCGCACAATAAAGCCCAGCCCTTTGGGTGGCTTGAGTTCGTAGAGAATTTCTTTCAGCCGCCGACGTTCGGCTTCGTCTTCGATCTTACGTGAAACGCCGACGCGGCCCAGAGCGGGCATCAACACCAGATACCGTCCTGGAATGCTGATGTACGTCGAAAGGGTCGGGCCTTTGTTGCCGATTCCTTCTTTGATGACCTGGACTAAGACTTCATCGCCGCGGTGAAAGAGTTCTTGAATCGGAGGTTTGTTTCGCGGCCGCAGCCCGCCAAAGTCCGGACCGCGCCGCCGCGGGTTGCGGCGCTCGCGCTGCTGTTCCTGGCGGATGACTTCGTCGGGATCGAGCCCGGCGAGTCGATAATAGCGCGGTTCGACGTCGCTAACGTGCAGGAAGCCGTTGCGGCCCACGCCGAAATCGACAAAGGCAGCTTGGATTCCCGGTTCAAGATTGACGACTCGTCCCTTGTAAATATTCCCGACATAGTTGTCTTGACTGGCGCGCTCGGTATAAAGTTCCTCCAAGCGGCCATCTTCGATGATCGCAATCCGGACTTCTTCCGATTGCGATGCATTGATCAGCATTTCTTTTTTCATAACGTTCCGTTGTCGTCCAGCGCTGGCGCTTGCCGCACGGCAGACACGACCTCAAGCCGACGAGGGGAGCCAACGGCTGGTCGCAGGTGCGTGGGTAAAGCGGAGGTGATGCCGCGGCGCGCTGGGCCAAGCCTCGCCGCGTCGTCTCGCGCTGGTTCCTGACTGTTTCTAATGGTGATGATTGTTTGAACACGTGTTTTACGCTCTGTGGACGCGGATGCTTGACATCAACCACCGCTGCCGGCCTGCGTTGCTGGTTCCTCGCCGGGAAATCCGGCGGTCACTAACTCCACTAACGCGTGGAGAGCTCCTTCCGCATCCGGCCCGATGGTTTCCAGCAATAGCTCTGTCCCCTGGGCGGCGCCCAAGGTCAAGATCGACAATACGCTTTTGCCGTCGATGCGTGCATCGTTGCGTACCAATTCGACTTTACTTTGAAACTTGGCTGCCGTCTCGGCAAACAAGTACGCTGGCCGCATATGTAATCCTTGCGGATTGCGGATCGTCACCAGCGCTGAATACTTTTGCTCAGACATGATCGTTGCCAGCACGCCTGTCTGTCGCTTAAGCGGGAAGCAGATTGTTGTCAGCTTCCTCTAACAACTGTTGAACTTCGCTGGCGGTTTGACATTGTGACAAGAACCTGCGAAAGGTGTCTTTGTCCAATTGCTTGGAGATGTATTCCAAAGCTCGCAAGTGATCGCCCGGTCGGTCCGGCGGCGAAATCAACAGAAAAAAGAGCTGGACAGATTCCCCATCCAAGCTCTGAAACTCCACTCCAGAACGACTGATGCCAACCGTTCCCATCGGCCGCTGGACACTGGGATGCTTGGTATGCGGCACGGCACTCCGCCGACCGATCCCGGTGCTCCCCAATTCCTCGCGCTTCATGATGGCCTGCACGATGTTGTCGCGCTCAGGAGATTCGATGTGTCCGCCTCCGATCAAACAGTCCACCAGCTCGCAAATGACTCCCTCTTTGTCAGAAGCAGACAAGTCAACTTTGATTGAGTCGGCGCAAACAAAATCATTAAACTTCATAAATTCAATCCGATGTCGGACGATTGTCCTCAATCGCCCGTTGTGTTCTTGTCATAGTTTGTTCAAACGATGGAGGACCATCGTTTTGCATCCATCGCGCACAGTGATTGGCCGCTAGTTCGGCAGTTCGCCGGAAAAGCGGTCTTCCCGCCCGCGACGGTGGATGATTTTCTCTTTGTGTTTTCGCAATTGCCGCTCGACGCGCTCCAGGACCACGTCAAAGGCCGCCATCACGGTGGGACCTTCTTCCACGGCAAAGAAATCTTCACGCTCTTCAGCCGAGACACGAATTTCCACTTTGGGGGCTTGGATGTGGCCTAAATCGACGAGCACCATGATGGATGTAATCCGCTCAAAAAAGCGTGGCAATCGACGGACTTTTTCTTCCATCAATTGCTGCACGTCACCGGGTATTTGCCCATGCTTGACGACTACCTTTATTTCCACACGCAACCCTTCCACTTCTCGTTCGTCGTTGGTCTCTCGGTACCCCTTATCTTGATCGAAATCGGCCGTTTGGGCAATCGTGGTATTTTGTCGCCTGAAGGGTCTACCGAACCTGCCGTTTGATGTGCCGGATCGCGGCTCTCAGGCGCTGACTTCCATAACGGTAAGCTGTTTCGCATTACTTGCCCCTAGTGTGGCTCAGAGTCACGATAGGGAAAATAAGAACGACCGCATGGCGGGCGAATGCCACTCACCAGCCACACGATCAGTGGGGCATCAAAAATCCGATCAAAAAGCCAAAGATGACCCCCGTGCACAGGCACACCAAGCCGGTCAGGAGACAAGTCGTCAAGGACACGGTAATGGGATCTTTGGGCAAATGCCCGGCATCATCCATTTGCCGCGCTACACTGAGTTGTGGATGCGCCCCCGAACCGGCCACCGCACGTGACGGAGAATCAATGATTTGCGTTCCCAACGCACCGTGCGAAGTCTCACTGATCCCGCTCAATTCACTTAACGCCAATTCGGCAATATCGTTGGGGTCCGTGTCGCTGTCTCCGCGAGGCACGGGGGCCGGAGTCCAGCGACTCCGTTGTGGCGCGTCGCCAGTCACCGATTCGTCGTCGCGAACCCACGGGGCCAGACGCTCGGCAACCTCCAGTGCGGACTGAATCCGCGCCTCGGGGTCCTTTTCCATCATGTCCCCAATCAAATCCACGAACTCGTCGCTGACTTCCTCGTTAAATCGCCGAGGATGCCAGGGAGTTTCGTCCAAATGACGCCGCGCCTTGCTCTTGGTCGAGCCGCCAGGGTAGGGGACCTTTCCCGAGACAGCATAGTACAAGGTGCAACCTAACGAATAAATGTCGCTGGCCGCAGTGATCAACTGTGGATTGCGAATCTGTTCGGGAGACAAATAGTCCGCGGTGCCGACAATTTTGCCCGCGCGCGGATCATCGGGATCACTCAAACAAAACGCCAAGCCCAAATCGGACAGCTTCGAGGTTCCCTCGGGGGTCACCAGAATGTTCCCCGGTTTAATGTCGCGATGTATCAAGCCACGCTCGTGCGCGTGCGCCAAACCCTCAGCAGCCTGTTTGATGACTTTGGCCGCCTGATGAACCGACAACTTTCCCTTGGAGCGGACCAGCCTTCGCAAATCGGTCCCCGGCACATACTCCACGACCAGATAATGCACATTGCGATCGACGCCAGCGTCAAACGCGCGCACCAGGTTGGGATGGTCCAATCGAGCTTGAGCGCGAATCTCGCGCCGAAAATTCTCGATCGCTTCCGGCGTTCGCTTGTTGATCGGCAAGACTTTGATAGCGCATTCACGGCCCAGCATCTCATGTGTGGCTTTGAAGACCTGACCCATCCCGCCCTGTCCAATCCAATCGGTGATGATATAGGGCCCCAGACGAAGCCGGCTGCGACCCGACAACAACTGGTCCGCCTGATAGGCGCTCAAGATTTTCATGGAAACCAGCTTGGCAGCCAGTTCCTTGTCCGTAATCTCAGCTCCGGCACCTAAGCGACCTGGATTAGCCACCACAATTTCCTGGATCGCAGCGCGCAGATGATCATCGCTGACCAAGCCGCTGGTCAGTGCCGTATCTCGAAACTTTGGGCGCACTGTACTCATCAAAAAACAGACCGGGACTGGGGAGCTACTGCTGCTCCTCTATCGTAGGTCATCCATTGGCAATTGCCAATATTCTGGCGGTGCAATTTGAAAGGCCATCTGCTCAGATCGTACCGGATGTGCAAACGACAACGATTGACTATGCAAGGCAATTCCACGATAAAAGGGAACTGGGCTGCCATATTTTCGATCGCCGACAATGGGGAATTGCTGGGCCGCCAACTGAACCCGTATCTGATGTTTGCGACCCGTTTCGAGTTCGACAGCTAGCCAGTCGCCCCAGGAGATGCGTCCCAGCCAACGATAGGTCAATCGGGCCAATTTGGCGCCTGGAATACTCTCGGCTCTTACGCCCTTGCCAACGACCACCACACGCTGCGCCCGGTCATCGTGCCATATGTAATCGACTAACGTCGCTTCATGTTGTGGCTGAACCGGACCCCACACCACAGCCCAATAGACTTTGCCAACCTGCCGGCTTTGAAATTGAGCACTGAGACGCGCTGCTGCTTTGCTGGTGCGGGCCAAGACAACGAGTCCCGAAACGACCGCATCTAATCGGCTGACGACACCCAGAAAAACATTGCCGGGCTTTTGATACTTGTGCTTGAGGTAGGTCTTGCAGCGCGCGACTAAGCTGTCGTCGCCTGCCGCTGATCCCATGGTCGGCAACATGGCCGGTTTGTTGACAATCAGCAAATGATTGTCTTCGAAGATGACCTCAAGCGGCCCGTTTGGTTTCGGCGGACGCATGGCCCCTCCGAGCGGCCTCGGGGTCGGGCTGCGGCAAGCCGTGATTGAGCTCCCACAATCGAGCCTGCTTCAGGAATGTGTAGAAAGCCGCCAGCCAGGCTTGTTGCAAACCGACTTTGCCGTCCAGAATGCCGCCTTGCAGCAAGTACTCGCGGATGAATCGGAAGACAGGGCGTAACAAGAGTTTAAAGTACGACGTGTTCCGCCCTACTGCGTGCCACTCCTGAGCTTGCAGCGTGGTATATCGCTGATATTTGCGAAAAACATCGTCGTAGGACCAGACCGAGTAGTGGACCAACTTGTTTTTCAGGTAGCCGATGCGGCCCGTGTTAACGACCACTTCGCCATGATCGCTTGGTCCGTCGTAATAACAGCGGTCCCGGTGAAATAGTCGCATCACATGATCCGTGCGCGCATCGCCAAACCGCATGCGATGGCCCATGAAATGATTGTCGCGATAAATGAAATATCCGTCGGCGCTGGGGCCTCGCGACAATTCGAATTCAATCTCTCGAGTCAGTTCCAACGGGACGCGTTCGTCCGCATCCACAACCAATACCCACTCGTGTTTGGCTTGGGGAATCGCCCAGTTCTTGAAATCGCCCGCGGTCACATATTCCCGCTGAATGATGCGCGTTTTGGGGAATTCGCTGGCAATCTCCATGGTGCGGTCAGTGGAACCCGAATCAGCGACCAATACCTCATCGGCCAGCTGAATGATGCTTTCCATGCACGGGCGAATGTTTCGCTCTTCGTTTTTACAGGGTATGATTACAGTTAACGGCAACTTCATGTTTCGTCGATCCAAAAACGGGTGTTCGCCGACCACGATACGCTCTCGCCAAAAGCCACCTCCCGAAACTACCGAACAATGTGCCGTCGGTCAATGCGGATCGAATCCTGCTAGCTTCAAAGTCGCCTCCCACGACTGCAGGCCGCTGGAAGCTCCGAGTCCGCGCACGCAACAGGCAGCAGTCGCCGCGGCGATGCGGAATGACGCGAGTGGACTGTGATTGCGCACCTGACCAGCGATGAATCCGGCCAATAAAGCATCCCCCGCACCGGTCGTGTCCACTACGGATGAAGGCTCGGCCAGGGCCGGAACGAACTCCATCTGGCCAGGAGTCAAGCTGACGATCGCACCCTTTTCAGCCTGCTTAATACCGACCACCCCCTCCGTTCC
>DAOLCX010000161.1:0-6201 GCA_035327685.1 Pirellulaceae bacterium
TAAGAAATGCAGGCTAGTTGCCTCTGGGTTGACACAAAATCACATCGGGGCAGGCAAATCCCGGCGCTCAAAGGCGACACTTCCGATGATCAACATCGCGATCCCACCACCGGCCAATAGTGCATTATGTCCGAGCGGCCCCAACCCGGCCATACTCCCCTCGACCGCCGGCATCCACAGCGACCAGTAACTTGCCGCCGACTCTTCGGCAAGTTTGATATGCACTTGAGATTCGTACAGCGAAAAGAAAGAAAAATAGTTCAACCAACTCAACAGCGGTGTTGACATCGCACCCACCTTGAACATGGCACATACAAAGTACACGCCGAACACAATTCCCAAGGTCCTCCACCGGTAACGATCCATCGCGGAAATACAGGCCGACAACCCCAACAAGAAAATTCCCAGCGCCAACAAGTTCACGCTCCCTGGTACATACACCAGTGGATCGATCAATTCACGCATCGCGATCTTCTCCTTGATCGGCTCCATAAACGTCAACGGAATCGTGTATCCCCAAAACGGAACGCGAATTTCTGGATACCTTGACTCGGTCACCACCGAAGTGGCTACGGCAACGTACATCCCCACCCAAACCAATGCCGACAAAACAACCATCCCCAACAAGGTTGCGACAATGGGCGTCCAATACACTTGTTGCCGGCTGACCGGCTGAGCCAACACCATTTCCATCGTCCCCCGGTTGAGCTCTCCGCTGACCACGTCCGAGCCCCGGACGATCGCCCAGGTCGAAAATACCAGGATCAACATCGGCTCTTCATAGGTCAACGCCGTGCGTCCGGTAAACGAAGTCAGCCATTCAAATTCGATCGGTGAAAACCGTTCGAACTCCTTAGGGAGCAAATCGATAATCTGTTTGAATCGCAACGAATCAATCAGGCTGACCACCCACACCCGCAACCAGGCAAATGCGAGCAGTCCCACCGCGCAGGGAATGAACAGCACCAGACCTTCATAGAACGCTTTGCCGACCAGTGCCCGATTCATCACACCTCATCCAAGCCGTTCGGTTCCAGGTGAAAGCGATCATAAACTGCTCGCAGCCCGAGCGGTTGAATTTGGACGTCGGCAATCGGCGCTGATGCCAGCCAGTCCAATAACTCGACCAGCGGCTGGCGGATGTCAAGTTGGACTCGACCGTGATCGAGCTCTCGCCATTGAGCGTCGGTGGCGAGTGCCGCAGGCAAAGCGGGCAGCAATCCGCGCGGATTCATCACGATACGGTGTTGCTCTTTCAATGCGGACATGACTTGTTGATGCACCAAACAGCCCGCCCGCAAAATTGCGACGCGGTCACAAACATCCTCGACTTCAGACAGCACGTGGGACGAGAAAATGACCGTACGTCCATCGCGCCGGGCTTCCGCAATCATCTGCAGCAGCGTGGCTCGCACCGTCGGGTCGAGGTTTGCAGTTGGCTCGTCCAGGATCAGCAGAGGCTGCTCCGAAGCCAAACAAGCGGCCAGTGCCAGTTTCTGCCGCATGCCAGTGGACATTAACATCACCCACGCATCGAGGTCCAGATCCAGCCGATCGGCTATCTCCAAAGAACGTTTGTAGCTGCCCTCCGGTCGAATTCGGGCAAAGAAACGAAGGACCTGTTTCCCGCGCATTGTCCGAAACAACCGCGCATCGCCGGGAACGTAGCTGGCGCGGCGATGTACCTGAACCCGCTGGCGATAACAGTCCAGCCCGTCAATCAGCGCTCTCCCCGATGTGGGGGTCAAGAATCCCAGCAACAACCGCAACAACGTCGACTTGCCAGCCCCATTGGGTCCGAGCAACCCGAACACTTCACCGGACTGCACATTCAAATTGCAATCGGATAAAGCTCGAAAGGCGCCATAACTTTTCGTGAGGTGTTCGGTGACAACCATGGTCTCCGTCGCGGAGCGGATTAACGCAGCGGTGATTTTCCCATCAATCGGCGAAGCAAGCCAATCTGCCCGGCGTGCAACATCTCGTGGTCACCCGCAAACAACAACGCCCCATAACGGGTGGAGAAGGCCACATGCGGTGGATCGACGGGTTCATCGAGTCCATCCCCGTCAAAACCGGGGAGTTCCAGCAACATCTGACGGTGCACACCGTGCAAAACATCCAGAATCTCACTCGGCGCCGGATAATCCGCGCGCGTCGCCGATGGCTCGCTCCCTTTGGCAAACAGTTTGCGAAACGCCCCGGACATCAACTCGGCGTCAACTTCCTGACGCCCGCGTTGACGGAACAGCGTCAAGCCGTATTGGGCCATGGCCAGGTGGCCGACCTGCCAGGCAACATGCGTCACCGGCGGTTGGGGCGACCAAAACCACTCGTCTTCACTCAAGTTCTCGACAAGGGACAGCATGTATTGCCGCGCCGATTCGATATGACGTTTGGCAATCTCCAAACGCAACGACAGTGTAGTCAAAGTCATGGTTCAATCTCAAAAATTGCCTCAATTTCTACCATCATCCCCACGGGCAAGGCGTTCATTCCCACGGCGCTGCGGGCGCCGATCCCATGTTCTTCGCCGAAGACTTGCGCAAATAGCTCGCTGCAACCGTTGATCACCGCCGGATGCTGATCGAAGCTCGGTTCACACTGCACCATGCCGAGTAACTTCACCAGTCGGCGCACCCGATCAATCGTCCCTAAATGCGCTTTCAATGTCGCCAGGATGGCCAAACCGGTTTGCCGGGCCGCGCGATAACCGTCTTCCTTCGAACCATCCCGCCCGACGACTCCCGTGATCAGCGTGCCATCCGGCAGCAGCGGGCCGTGCCCCGATGTGTAGGCAAGTGGGCCGCAAACGACCAACGGTTTGTACACGCCGATAGCCTTGGGAGCGGGCGGAAGCTCCAGCCCCAATTCTTGCAAACGTCGCTCAGCACTCAAAGTCTTGTTCCTCTGCACATGAATCGCTGGATATGATAAAACGCTTCGTGCCATTATGACGATGGGCGGCCATATCCGCCAGACGCGGGCAACGCCAAGAAACCGGTGATTCGAACGAATGAGTTCGATACCGCGAGTCGCGGAGGTCTGATCATGGTGATTTGACCGCGAGATAGACGTCAACTTCAGGAATACGCGTCACCGTGATCACTGCCGACCAACTTGTTAAACATTTCGGCTCGCTGTGCGCCGTGAATGGCGTCAGCTTTCAGATTCGACGGGGCGAGTGCTTTGGGCTCTTGGGTCCCAACGGCGCCGGCAAATCGACCACGATCCATATGCTGATCGGATTGACCATTCCCGACCGAGGCCGCGTGGAAGTCGCCGGCGCTTCGCCTTCGCTCGCCGCGACACGCCGCATGATCGGCGCGGCGCCGCAAACCCTGTCGCTGTACGAGGAACTGACAGCCCGCGAAAATTTGACTTTCTTTGGAAGACTATTCGGTTTGTCCGGAGCCACGCTCCGCCAACGAGTCGAATGGGCGCTCGATCTGGCGGACCTGCAGTCGCGCAGTCGCCATCGTGTTTCGACGTATTCCGGAGGCATGAAACGCCGTCTGAATATCGCCATCGCCTTGATCCACAATCCGCAAGTCTTGCTGTTGGACGAACCGACAGTTGGCGTCGATCCTCAATCAAGAAATTATATTTTTGAAACGATCGAACGTCTGAAAAGCGATGGGCTGACCATCCTCTATACGACGCATTACATGGAGGAGGCCCAACGCCTGTGTGATCGTCTGGCGATTATGGATCAAGGACAAGTGCTGGCTGAGGGGAGTGTCCCTGATTTGTTGCAGCAATATGGCGGCAAAAAAGTCGTGACGGCACAGGTTTGCGAACGCCCCAGCGCCCTGCTTCTCCCCGGAACGATTCACAACGACCAATTGCGGTTTGAGACCACCCAGCCTGTCGAAGACCTGGCGCGTTTGATCGACCAAGGCGCCTCATTTCATTCGATCCAGATTGCCGAACCCGATTTGGAATGCGTGTTTTTGGCTTTGACCGGCAAAAGTTTGAGAGACTGAGTGCATGAATGTCCTGACGTTGGCTTTGAAGGACTTAAAATTGATTCTCCGCGACAAGCTCGGAGCGTTTTTCATACTCGGCTTTCCCGTTTTGATGGGCGTGTTTTTTGGGCTGGTTATGGGTGGCTCACCCGGATCGGGTGGCGGAACAATGAAGGTGGCCATCGTGGACCAGGACCAATCGCCCTGGTCGGAAAAACTGATTGACGAACTGCGAAAGAACCCACATATCGACATCGAGTTCGACGAACTGCCAGCCGCCAGGAACAGCGTTCCGCTGGGACGCCGCGTGGCGGTTGTGGTAATTCCACCTGACTTCGGCCAGAGCGCGGGAATCCTGTGGGAACCACAACCGGAAATCCAAGTCGGCCTGGACCCATCGCGCGGCGCGGAGTCGGCCATGCTCGAAGGCTATCTGATGCAAGCCAGCGGAGCGCTGATCGCCGATCGGTTTCGGCAGCCTACACAGTTCGTCCCACATATTGAAAGAATTCGAGAAGACTTGCAGGCCGGGATTCCAGATAGCGCTGCGCTTCAACTGTTGGATGAGTTCCTTGGTCAAGTTACCGAAATGATCGATTCGGCCGATCGCTGGCAGCAGGCCGATGAAGCAGCGGGGGACAATCAAGCCTTTGACATGCAGTTTGCCAATATCAAACGGCACGATATCAGCCAAGATGAAGATCCCGCGTCCCCACGCGCCCAGCTAAAGAAGCTTCGCTCCCGCTGGGACATCAGTTTTCCACAGGGCATGATGTGGGGCATTCTGGGTTGCGTTGCAGGATTTGCCGGCTCAATCGCCCGCGAAGATGCGCGCGGCACTTTGGTCCGCTTGCGAGCTGCCCCGCTCACCAAATGGGAAATCCTGTTGGGCAAGGCATTGGCTTGTCTTCTGGCGTGTTGCCTGGTGATTGGTTTGTTGACGACCATCGGCACTTTTCTGGGAATGCGAGGCGACGATTACGGAAAACTTTTCGTCGCCGCTTTGGCGGTCAGCCTGGCGTTTGTCGGCATCATGATGACCATGTCGGTATTGGGGCGGACCGAAGAAAGCGTCAACGGCAGCGGATGGGCTATCAACATGGTGATGGCGATGCTCGGCGGCGGCATGATTCCCGCAATGTTCATGCCCGGTTTTCTTCAGGCACTCAGCGGCTTCAGTCCCGTGTTCTGGGCCATTCGATTGATCGAAGGAGCCATCTGGCGCCAGTTTACCTGGAGCGAGATGCTCGTCCCCATCGGAATACTCTTAGCGGTGGGAGGTGCTGGGGTAGTCGTCGGCACATCCATACTGATGCGACGTTACCGATAATTCACGACAATAGGTGCCACCCACCATTTTCAACGCCCGGCCCCCGAATGCGCCAAGAAAGTCCCCCATAAGCACCCTGAGACCTGGGGTTCCGTGGACAAACTACCAATAGGTGGGTGGCACCTATTGGATGGTCATCTGAGTCATCGATTTGATGTCGCGCGCCGCAACACCGCGACAGACTCTTTGCTGGTGGCTTTTTGCCAGACCGCGCCGCATCGGGCGAAGTTTACCGGAATCTTAAGGCAATTCGACCGGTTTCGCCAAAATCTGCCGTGCTGAAACCGCCCTGGCACAGGGAGTGCTGTCATTGAACCCTTTGGGAAAGAGTGCCGAGAGTTTCTCGGCAATTGAGTTGTTCGCAATGGCAGGTTTGCGGACGACCTTAAAGGGAGAGTTGATGCGCGGCTCATCCGCGCAGGGGAGAACGAATCATGAGTACCAAACTGTACAGCTTGTTGCGGAATCGCATGTTTACTACCTGGATCGGTGCCTTGTCAGCCGCCGTGGTGTTGTCGATCTTTGCGGGGCGACAGGTTTTGGCGCAGGAAGAGCTTCCGCTTCCCCCCAGTGTGCTGGTTCAACCGGATGGCACTCAGGATGGTTTGGAAGAACTCGCCCGCGGGCCGATCCACGAAGCGTTCGCCGAACAGGTCAGCTACGATCCGATCCCAGGGATAATTGTTGCCAAGGAACCTCCTCCACCGATTCCAGAGCTTCCGCCGGAATACAAACCCGAAGGCGACGGATATGTATTTATTAGCGGATATTGGTTCTGGGATGTTACGCGCGAGGACTTCATTTGGGTCAGCGGCGGGTACCCCCAGGTGCCTCCTGACACAGTGGGGGTCGGAGGAAATTGGCACACGGTTTGAGGGGGGTTGCAGCGCGTCCGCGGGTTTT
>DAOLCX010000162.1:0-6186 GCA_035327685.1 Pirellulaceae bacterium
CATTCATATTATCGGGGGGTTGGCTTTTCTGTCCTGGATTTTTTATCGGTCGCTGGCATTGCATTGGCGCAGCGATTATTTTGGGCCAGTCGATTTCGTGGGGCTGTATTGGCACCTGGTGGATTTGATTTGGATATTCCTGTTCCCCATGTTGTATTTGATCGATTAGTGCCTCAAGGCGCAGGCAATTATTTGGAATCATAAGAGAGCTTGACGATGTCTGGACATCATGACGATCATGGTTTTGCCCATCCGGTCCCGTTGCGATTGCTGTTCGGCGTATTCTTCGCGTTGATCGCATTGACCGTTTTGACTGTTGTCACGGCTGGTCGGCCGGAATTGCGTCCATTTGGCACTTGGATTGCGATGACGATCGCATCGGCGAAAGGGCTGTTGGTGCTGGCCGTTTTCATGCACTTGTGGTGGGACAAGAAGTTCAATTTAATCGTGTTCGGATCAGCCTTTATCTTTGTAGCACTGTTTATTGGGTTCACGCTGACCGATACACAACATTATCAGAATGTGATCGATGCCTATCCGCCGGACAGCTATCAACCGCGGCGATAGGGAAAGCCTAGCGTTCGCGTTGCGCCCCCTCGTGAGAATCGCGCGATGTCCGCCGCCACTCAACTTCGACCACTCGCCATAGGCCCAGTATCTATCGGCTCTCCCGTCGTGCAGGCGGCCCTTTCGGGATACAGCGATTGGCCGATGCGCGTGATCGCTCGGCGCCATGGGGCCAGTTATACATTGTGCGAGGTCATGCTAGACCAGTTCCTGTTGCAATTAAAAGAGCGGAAGCGGACCAGCCATTTTCTGCACGTCTCCGACGAAGAACATCCTGTGGGAGGTCAGCTCATGGGGGCAGAGCCAGAGCAGTTTGCAGCGGGTGCACAGAAGTTGGTGGAAGCTGGCTTTGATGTCATCGACATCAACTTTGGATGCCCTGTGAAAAAGGTGTTGGGGCGTTGTCGTGGTGGATTCCATTTGAGCCAACCTCGGATTGCTATTGAAATCATTCAGCAAACTCGAGAGATCGTGCCGGCGCACATTCCAGTGACGGTCAAGATGCGGCGAGGTATCGATGACTCGCACCGCAGCCGAGACGCTTTTTTTGAGATACTTGACGGTGCCTGGGCTGCGGGTGTCGCAGCCATTACCGTTCACGGCCGCACGGTGCAACAACGGTATGTCGGACCGAGTCGGTGGGAGTTCTTGAAAGAAGTCAAGCACTACTCTGGAAATCGAACGATCATTGGCAGTGGAGATTTGTTTACACCCAGGGATTGTCTGGCGATGATCGAGCAAACCGGCGTGGATGGCGTGTCGGTAGCTCGCGGGGCGATCGGTAACCCCTGGATTTTCCAACAAGTGCGGTCGTTGGCGGAAACTGGCAACGTCGGAGACCCTCCATCACTGGCTGTGCAGCGCGAAGTGATGGAAACCCATTACAAGCTTGCCGAATCATTGTACGGTCAGGCGCAGACGGGACCCTTGATGCGCAAATTCGGTATCAAGTACGCGGCCTCCCATCCCCAATACGAGCAGGTCCGGAGCGACTTCACGCGCGTTCGATCTTGGGCAGATTGGCAGACAGTGCTCGATCGTTGGTATGGCGAGGATCGGCCGGGCGTCTTTCCAGATGGTAAACTCCACAAAGCCCAGGGAAGCTGTGACCATCAAGGAGTAGAATCGTGGACGTCGTCGGACTGCTAAAGTCGCTGACACCCAAACGCATCGGTTTGATTCTGGGCCCGATGCTGTTCTTGCTCTTGCTGTGCTTGGAGCCATTTGCTTTAGGTCGCGATGCCAACTGGGTGTTGGCAGTTGCGTTTTGGATGGTGACCTGGTGGGTCACAGAAGCGGTTCCGCTGCCAGTGACGGCGTTGTTGCCGATGTTGGTGTTTCCGTTGTTAGGCGTGCGAAGCCTGGAGGCTGCAGCGAAACCTTATGGAAGCCCGATCGTATTCCTGTTTTTCGGCGGCTTTATGTTGGCATTGGGATTGGAAGAACATCTTTTGCACAAACGCATGGCGCTGAATATCATCCGTTTTTCAGGATTTTCCCCTCGGCGTCTGGTGTTGGGATTCATGGTTTCCACGGCAGCCCTCAGCATGTGGATCAGCAACACGGCCACGGCCCTGATGATGTTGCCGATGGCAATTTCAGTATTGAATATGTTACGCGCTCAGCAGCCATCGCAGCAGGTCGATCGCAACTTTGCCACGGCGATTGTTTTGTCGATCGCCTATGGTGCGAATATCGGTGGGATGGGAACGCTGATCGGCTCCCCTCCCAACATGGCCATGGCCGGCATTTTGTCAAATGAACTAAAAATTGAAGTAACGTTTGTAAATTGGTTGGTCGTGGCTTTGCCAATTTCTGTCTTGTTGTTGATCGTGGCTTATGGACTGTTGGTATTGGTGCTGTTTCCCTGCCAGCATGTGGCATCGGAGCAAGCCGCCCAGATCATTGCCGATGAACGGCAAAAGCTGGGAGCAATGACCGGACCGCAATGGCGGATGGCGGGTGTATTTTTGTGGGTCGCCACGTTGTGGGTCGTTCAAGATGCTGTGAAGTGGATCTGGCCCTGGCTGCTTTTGAACGATACGAGTATTGCCCTGTTTGGCGTGGTTTTGCTGTTTGTGATCCCTGCAGATATAAAGGCATATCGCCCGTTGCTGGATTGGAGTGCCACCACACGATTGCCGTGGGGAATTTTGTTGTTGTTTGGTGGTGGTTTGAGTCTGGCCGATGCGCTGCGCGAAACTCAGGTGATCAATGCGGTGGGTGATGCTGTGGCCCAACTGTCCCCCAGCCAATTGTGGATTACCGTGTTCTTGCTGACGGGTGTGGCTCTGTATTTGACGGAGTTGATGAGCAATGTGGCCTTGGTCAACGTGTTTGTCCCCGTGTTGTGTGGTATTGCCCTTTCGTTGAAGGTCGATCCTCTGGCATTGGCCTTGCCGGCAACATTGGCTAGTAGTTGTGCGTTTATGTTGCCGATCTCGACGCCTCCAAATGCGATTGTTTTTTCGAGCGGGCAAGTCACCATTGGTCAGATGGTACGCGCCGGTTTCTGGTTGAATTTGGTGTGTTGGGTGTTGATTGTTGTATGTTGCCAAATCTGGTTCTGGACAACCTGACCTTGGAGCGTGGCGCTGGCAGTAATATGGCTGCCCAGGAGCACACCCGTTAATAATAGTTTCAGCCAGTGCGAAGTTGCGAAGTCCCAATGAGCGGCAGTTTCTCACGCGTTCCCAGTGAACTGCGACCTGGCAAGGATTAGGGTGATTGGAAAAAGGTCTCCCAGCCTGTGCGGCTGCACCACTGATATCGCACGGGTTCCAACTGTGTCCCTCGTTCGCGCCCGGCAATCGCGATCCCGGTCGTCAAGTCCCAAGTCGTGGCCGAGATACGATCGACGAACTGCCCCTGCTCGGTCACTTCAAAATCCTGAATGGCCCGCATTCTTTGATAGGCATAAACGATGCCCGTGTTGGGGTAATAGACGATCGCAACCGGGGTTAGCTTAGGCTCGTCGCGACGTAACGGAGCACGAGTGAAGTCGGACAGAGTATAAAAAATATTCTCATCCAGAACGCGGATACCGACACCGTAGTCGATGTCAGATGCCAGCCAGTTTTTGGTTGGTACTTCACCAGAGGGCCGGTTGGCGATCACCAACGAAGATTGCGGATGGGCTTGCCGCCATTTCTCCCATGTCGTGACGGCAACGGGAATGACTTCCAGGGAAGAGTCGGCCAATTGCCCGGTCACGGCGCGGGCCAACAATTGGCTCCACATCGACTCGGTTTCCAGGTCCTGCCACACGGCATTCCCGCGCCAACGCACACCGCGGTCGGCAAAGGTCAACTCGATGCCATTGTGTTTGCGCACGACTGCCACCGCGCTGCCGCTGGATGGGCAAAGAGACACCGCGACTGGATCGCCTCCCAGAGTCTCGTTCAGGACACAAGAATCGCCATCTCCAAAAAGTGCGGTTGCGTAGGCACGCGCTTCACCATTTTGGACGACGCCCAGGACGATACCGTCGTTTTCAAATTTTCCATCGACTTCGCCAATGTCAAAGCGCGTGGCCGGCGCGGGCGGCAGCACCGTCGTCGCGCTCGACTCGATCTCAAAGGGAATGCTCAGATTCCAGGCAGGAATACTGGTGCTGGTAACACCGGCCACCGGCAGGGACACGATCTCCGTGGCATTTTCATCAGCGCCAACGCCGCTCCCTGCCAACACAAAGGGTATCTCATCGGGGACCTTGGTTTTGTCCACTTTCTCTGGCGGCGGTGGGGCGAAATACATCGTGACGGCAATCAACACCACCAGGGCGCAGGCCGCGCCGGCGGCTACGGAAAATCGCATCGTCTGATCCTGTGAATAATCATTGTGAACTCTTACTCTATTTTACTGATGTTCTTGAGAAATGGATCGCGCCCGACAAGAAAACTGACCGGTATTTTTGACGCAGAAGGGGAAACGGAATGCATGACCCGGCACTGCCAGCGCCTGCCTGTCACAAAATATCGAGATGTTTTAGAATGCTCCTTTGCCCGGTACGTCGGCTCGACAAAGTTCAGAGCCCCAGGCAATAGAACTCAATCACTGTTAAAATGGAGTCCATACTAATCCTTGGCATCCGAATCGTTCCTTGAAAAACACGACTTCTTGTTGAGGCGACTCCATTCGCTTTCCGGCCTGATCCCGGTGGGGGCCTATATGGTCGTCCACTTGTTGGCGAATGCGTCCATTTTGAATGGCGTCGATGCCTTCCAGAATGTGGTGTACATGATTCACAGTTTGGGCAACATGCTGTGGCTCGTGGAGTGGCTGTTCATTTTTCTCCCGATCTTGTTCCATGCGGCGCTTGGATTCGTGTTTATTTTTCAAGCCAAGCACAATACCAAACGCTATCCATTTATGGGTAACTACCGGTACCGGCTTCAACGGATCACTGGAATAGTGGCGTTTCTTTTTATTTTTTGGCACGTCCTACACCTGAACGGGATCATTCATGCCGAGTGGTTTCGGGCCACGGTGGCCGATGGCTTGGGCATCGCTCGATTCCGCCCGTATAATGCTGCCTCGACCGCGGCCGAAGCATTGCAATCGCCATTGATTTCGGCGCTCTATACCATCGGTTTGTTGGCCTGCGTATTTCATTTTGCCAATGGTTTATGGACCATGGGGATCACGTGGGGCGTGTGGTTAACGCCGCGTGCTCAGGCATTGGCCAGCCATATCTGTTTGGGTTTAGGCGCGGTAGTCGCCGTGATCGGATTGAGTGCAATGGCAGGCTTTTGGAATGTGGATGTCAACAAGGCTCGAGAGCGCGAACTGGAAATGTATCGCCAGCGGGTATTGGACGGCTCGATTTTGGAGAACCCTCACAAATTGTCGCGGCCGTTAGAAGATCAACCCTCCAACGGTCATTGAAACATGGTGCCAACGGTTTGGACAATGAGCGTGGAACGTCATGGGTAAACAACGAGTTGTAGTTGTCGGCGGTGGTTTGGCCGGTTTGGCTTGCACGATGAAGTTGTGCGAATTGGGAATTCACGTCGATTTGATTAGTCTGGTGCCGGTCAAACGGTCTCACAGTGTGTGTGCTCAAGGCGGCATCAACAGTTGTAGCGACTTGACGCGGCAAGCAGGGGACTCCGAGTGGAAACATGTTGACGACACCGTCTATGGTGGCGATTTCTTGCAGCACCAGCCGCCGGTCAAAGAGATGTGTTTTTGGGCGCCGCGCGTGATCGACTTGATGGATCGGCTCGGCGTCACCTTCAATCGCACGTTGGAGGGAAATATCGATCGGCGGCGGTTTGGCGGGACGCTCTACAAACGAACCGCGTTTGCCGGGGCGACGACTGGGCAGCAGTTGTTATACGCTTTGGACGAACAGGTCCGCCGTTGGGAATGCGACGGGCGGGTGACCAAATACGAGTATTGGGATTTCTTGGGCCCGGTGTTGGATGACCATGGAACGTGTCGTGGAGGAGTGGCACAGAACCTGGCCACCATGGCGATTCGGGCTTTTCCTACCGACGCCGTGGTCATTGCATCCGGTGGGCCAGGTCTGATTTTTGGCCGATCGACGATGTCGATGATGTGCAATGGAAGCGCGGCCAGTCGCTGCTATCAGGCCGGGGATCGATTTGCAAATCC
>DAOLCX010000163.1:0-6179 GCA_035327685.1 Pirellulaceae bacterium
TCCATCAGATCATCCAACCGTTGGGATTGCCCAGCGGATGGTATTTGAAACCAGAATACGACGCGCATCTGCTGCGACTGACCGTGGCCGCCGTCATCCCGGAACCGAGCATGGCAGTCATCTTGTGGTTTGGCTCCCTGGCGCTCCTCGGTCGCCGAAGGACTTTGGTTAACTCGGCAAGAAGCCGCTAATCCTGCCTGGGCAGAACGCGCCATTCCAAAAACGTGGAGTGGTCCGGGCTGTGAAACACACGATGCTCGGCCGGTGTGAAGTCGTCGCGGTTGGCGCGGAAGATGTTATCGACGTATTTTTGAGGGTTGACGTCGATCAGCGGGAACCAGGTGCTTTGAACTTGAACCATGATCCGATGGCCGGGTTTGAACGTGTGATACACATCTTGCAAAGGCAATCGCACTGTGGTGGGCGCTCCAGGGACAAACGGTTCCGGATGCTCATAGCTATTGCGAAAGCGGCCGCGGATGACTTCGCTGCGAACCATCAAATGATAACCGGCCAACTCCACACCCTCGGGTGTGCCATCTAAATTCGGGTGGTCGTCGGGATAGACATCGATGAGTTTAACCACCCAATCGGCGTCGGATTGGGATGTGGACACTTGCAAATGTGCCATCATGTCCCCGATCACAGTCAGCGCCTCGACGAGCGGTTCTGTTTGAAACACCAATACGTCAGGACGGTCCAAGGCGAACTTCTGGCAATCGGCCATATAGGCGCGTGGCGTGAACTGGATACGAATGTCTTCGCGGCGGCGGTAAGGAACCGGGTTCATGGGATCGGAATGATATGCCGAAAACTCCTCGTCAGCATCATCCGGTGGAGTGGGAGATAAGCGGCCAGCGCTGCGCAAGTACAACCTTGCCGATTGAGCGCTACTCGGGGGCCACTGAGCAAACTCCGACCATCGGCGTAAACCGGTATCGAAAACTAATGCCTCAAACCTTGGTGGCTGGCCAACACCCTTGAGAAAATGCCGGAAGAATGGAGCTTCGATGTCGCGTTTGTAAAACTCTGACAATTCGCGGCCAAATGGCATGCGGCTGACCGTCTGAACGGGAGGATTGCGCGCCCAATCACCATGCCCCCACGGGCCCATCACCAGGATGTTATAGGTGTCTGGGTTGTTCTTCTCGAGGTGGCGATAGATGTTCAGCGGACCATACAAGTCCTCGGCATCGAACCACCCCCCAACGGTCATGACAGCGGTTTTCACATTGTGAAGATGCGGCAGAATATTGCGGCGTTGCCAAAACTCGTCATAGTTTGGGTGCTCGAGTATTTGTTGCCAGAAAAAATTGTCCTCGCCGTAGTACTTGGCCGACTGTTCAGCCAAAGGAATCAGATCCTGGTAGTAAGTCCAGGCATCCTGAGAAATGGGAACTGGCGATAGATACCAGATTTCGGCGGAAGGTCCAGAATGCTGGTATCCAAACGTCGCGGTCGCCCCGAAGTAGCTCAGGAGGAATGCCCCATGATGACGAAAGTCGTCGAAAAAAAAGTCGGAGATGGGGGCCTGTGGCGATGCGGCCACCAGTGCCGGATGATGTTCAGGCAAAGCGGCCGCGGCATAAAATCCTGGGTACGAAATTCCCCAAATGCCGACCTTGCCATTATTTCCCGGAACGTTTTCCAGCAGCCATTGAATCGTGTCGTAAGTATCCGAGCTTTCATCGATTGGCAGTTCACCAGGCACATGCGGTCGCATATTGTCATAAGTCCCTTCTGACATCCAGCGCCCGCGGACATCCTGCCGTACGAAAATGTATCCTTCCTGTTCCATGATGGCCGATGGACCGATCCGCCCCGGAAATTGATCTTCGCCGTAGGGCCGGCAACTGTAGGGTGTGCGAAACATCAGCATGGGATACGATTGTGAGCGGTCTTTGGGAATGTAAACTGCCGTATAAAGTTTCACTCCATCGCGCATCGCGATCGTGTATTCTCGCTTTTCATAGGCATCATGCAGTTGGTCCTGACCCGACACCTGGGGCGCAAGCCAACACGCAGAGGCCATGGCGACACAGAACAACGCAATCTGAATGGCTCGCCACTTTGTAGGTCGTAGAACATTTTTCATTGTCGTCCACCCATGATGATAAGGGAGTTGGGCCGTACCGCTTGCCATTGAACAAATCACTAGAGACTTAATGGATGGTATTATAGCGGACAGTTGTCATGCGATGCCTGGACCAGGCTGCAAGCGGCAACCCCAGCGTCAAAAGCAACAAGCCGGGGTTGTTATCCCCCGGCTTGTCGAATTTGTCAAACGGTTTCGTTGCCTACTTCGTCGGCAGTACTGTAGGCGCCGCGGCCTCCGACGCTCGCGTCCGTTCTTTAGAAGGGTCGCGGTCGGTAACGTCCGTCGTTGTATTGCTGCGAATTGTGTGGATTTGATTCGCCGTAAAAGATCTCGTCAAACATGTCGTTCATGAATCGGAATGCACGTTGGAAGGGGCGACTTCTCGACCGGTTCATATTCCCGTCACCAGCTCCACATCCACACGGTCCATTGCATTCGCACGGGCAATCCGTCGTTTGTCCACCCTGCGAGCGTCGTACAATACGTTGATAATGCGCTTCACTGGCCAAGTTGTTGAGCCACCCTACCGTTTCGCTGGTTGTCAACGTGATATCGATCGGCCCGGTGTGCTCGTCCGCAAACAAATCCTCGACAACATTGATGCCGATACAACCAAGGCCATCGGAACCGGCTACTACCAGAGCATAGTCCCCCGGAGGAACATCATAGAAGGTGAACACTCCATAATTGTTGACCGTCGCCGCAGCCACCACATCGTTGTTTTGCAGCAGCATGGCTCGCATGTTTCGCACATCCACGGGACGACCATTCATCCCATCCACCTGGTGTACTCGGCCCACCAGTCGATTGTCGGGCGTTAAGGCAACGCTGTGGTCTGCAATGGTTGTCGCAGGGAGGGCCGCGGGAGGAATCAACGATAGTCCTTCCAACCCCAACAGGTTTGGTGGGTCATTAGTCCCTTCCCCCGCTTCGAATCGCCCATAAACTCGATATTCAACCTTTGGCGAGAAGTAACGGATCCAGTCCATGTTAATGGTAGTTACATTTTCCACGGCGCGGACTCGAATCGATTCCGGCATTTTGCCGACAAGCGATTCTTTGTACTCGATGGCATTAAATGCATAGGCAAACATAGCCTGATCGCCAAAACCGACCAATGAATACGTGCCGGCAGAAACATTGTCAAACTGGAAACTGCCGAATTCATTGGTTCGCGTGGACTTGATCTGCCGTCCGTTCAACAGCAGGTAGACCTGTAAGTTGCGAACATCCAATTCCTGGGGACCTGTGACCGTTCCGACCAACTCTCCAAAATCTGAAATCAAAACCCAATGACCTCGAAGCGGGCTGCCAGCGGGCGAAACGTTGGGTTCCAGGCTAGCTTGGTTCCACCCGGCCAAGCGAGCGCGAACAACGACCGATTGCTCCAGCACTTGCGGGATTTGAGGCAAGTCGTCAAATTGCGATTGCAATCCTTCAGTTTGCGGTGGAATGATCAGCGAATCCAAGCCTCCAGTTGGAGGCGGGTCGTCCTGGAGAACACCCCCAAATTCAATAGGGAACTGTGAATCTTGTCCCTGCAAAACCACGGTGGGAGCCCCCCACAACATGATCAGCAACATAAGTTGAGGCCAGAAAAACCGTGCCATAGCATTGTACCTGCTTAAATAGTGCGAACCGTCCACGTCGCAGCGTTGCATCACGGCTATCCCTGCCCCACAACGGCAATCCATCACTCCTTACAAATCGGTGCAACCAATGTTTTGCATCAGATCAGTCGAACGGCTCCGGCCGTTTTCATTCGAATATGGTCCGACTAAAACGCTGGCAACCGTCGCGACGAATTCAGCTATCTAACCGTTTGTACCGGACATGACGGGGTCAACTTTCTATGGCGTCCACACGTTGCCGCAGCGCTTCAAAGTTTCGCTCCAACTCGGCGATGCGAGCCTCCAAGTCGGCAAACTCTCCCGCTGGTTGGACTTCCTGGTTCCCTCCCGAATCGATCGCGTCACTACTGGGAGCATGACTGGAAACCAGCCTTCTGACTTTGTCCAACTCGTCAGGCTGGTACAGGTTGTGCGACACTACCTGACCGCGGCCGGGAGGAGTCAATTCCAACATCAGCTCCTTTTGCAACAGGGACTCGACCAGTGGGCGAAGTTGTTGTAGGTCGGCGATGTCCTCCATTCGCGCCGTGCGCGCTCGCAGTTCACCTAACGTTTGTTGGCCGCGCAACATCAATTCGGCCAACACAGCCAACTCGCCTCGATTGACTCCAAACCAGTCGTACAACAAGTGTTTGAATCGAGGGACGCGGCCGTCAGATTGAACCTCCATCACCGCTCCCACTCGTTTCAATTGATCCAATGTTGCCTCGACTTCCTCTGGTTCCATTTGCATCAAAGGACTACGGTTCGACTTTTGATTAGCCGCTGTCACAATGGCATTCACGGTCATGGGGTAGACGTCAGGCGTGGTTTTTGATTTTTCGATCAGCACACCGGCCACCCGACGTTGGGCGCGTGTCAACGCGCGCCATTTGCGTTCGCTCGTGGCGGTATTCGTCGGCTCAAATTCGGTATTCATGGAAACTCCTTCACTCAATGGTTGAACACTCAACTGGAGTCCCTTCAGTTTACCAGCCAATTCGTTGGTGCGGTTCGCAGCGGTTCGACGAGCGCGGTCACTCGTTGACGATCTCGTTTTCCTATGTTAGCCTGTTCGCTCCAAAATTCGGGGCCGTTTTCGCCGCTGGAGTTCCTGTTTCTTGGTGGAGTTTTGCTTGAAATCGATACGATTGAGGAATTTGCAATATGGCACACGAAGTCACTCTTATTCGCGGTGACGGTACGGGACCCGAATTGGCCGAAGCCGCGCGGCGTTGTATCGACGCTACCGGTGTCGCGATTCATTGGGATGTGCAAGAGGCCGGCATCGATGTGATGGCCGAGCGCGGAACACCGATTCCCGACGAGACGATTGCCAGCGTGCGCCGCACCAAATGCGCCCTCAAGGCCCCGATTACGACGCCAGTGGGTACCGGTTTTCGCAGCATCAACGTCTATCTGCGACAAGAATTGGGCCTGTTCGCATGCATCCGTCCGTGCAAACAGTATCCCGGCGTGCGGACTTTCTTTTCCGATACTCCGGTCGATATCGTGATTGTCCGCGAAAATACAGAAGACCTGTATGCGGGTGTCGAATTTGAGGCCAACAAACCTGATACGCAACGCTTGATCGATTTTATCAACGGCTTGCCATCCGATAAGAAAATCAAAACCAGTGGCAGCGAAACGGGTGTCTCCATAAAACCGATCAGTGTCAGCGGCACGGAACGTATCGTACGCTGTGCCTTTGACTATGCCCGGCAAAACAACCGGAGGAAAGTCACGGCAGTTCATAAAGCGAACATCATGAAGTATTCGGACGGTCTGTTTTTGAATACTGCCACCCGCGTGGCTGAGGAATATCCCGACATCGAGTTTGAGGAACGCATTGTTGATAACATGTGTATGCAACTCGTGCAAAAGCCGGAGTTGTACGATGTCCTGGTCCTTCCCAATCTGTATGGCGACATCATCTCTGACTTGGGCGCCGGCCTGGTCGGCGGATTGGGGGTCGCACCCGGTGCCAACATTGGACCGAATGGGGCGGTTTTTGAAGCCACTCATGGCAGTGCTCCTAAGTATAAGGGATTGAACAAAGTGAACCCAACCGCCGTGATCTTGTCAGGCATGTTGATGCTGAAACACCTCGGCGAAACCGATGCAGCGCGGAGACTGGAACAAGCAGTGGCGGATGTGATCCTTGAAGGCAAGTCGGTCACTTATGATCTGAAACCTCATCGCGATGACCCGACCGCCGTGGGAACCCGTGAAATGGCCGACGCTATTTGCCGCAAGTTGGCCTAGGCAACCTGGAGTCCGGGAATAGGCAGAAGGGATTGTGAGTCTTTTTCAGGTCCAGAACAGAGCCCAGTGCTCTGCTTCAACTTGTTATTTGGGTTGACCGATTGTATCCGTTCACGGTATTGATGGCCAATCTTGGTTCTGGTGCGTTCCGCAAGTCGTCTTGTCGTAGATCGAAACCCTGTGAGTGTCGCAGATCGATTCGTCCA
>DAOLCX010000164.1:0-6173 GCA_035327685.1 Pirellulaceae bacterium
TAGCCGTGTCAGCGTAGGTGTTAACCTATAAAAATACAATGTAACAACCCTGATCTGTTCGAGGTCGAGCAGTGCGGGCCATGATGCCGCCGCTGTTGCGGCTAAGATATTCATGGTTTTGTGTTGCGTCTCTCGATGAGGCTGTCGCCCACGGCCTCACGCTGACGCGGCTGGTCAGATGGCGGCTTTACGTACCGTTTCGTTTTTCAGATTTCGTCGTGTTCTAATGAAATAGGATCCATCGTTTTCGTGTTCCGCTCAACGGCCAACACTGTGGTCCGTTGGTGGGCACCGTCACGACTACATGCCACGACCGGCAGAACCTGACGTTTGTCCGGAAATTCCATGCGAATGGAAAAAGTCCCATCGTTTTGCAAGCGGACAGGTTCGCCAGAAACGGTTACAACAGAACCTGGCTCGGCCACTCCATACACGACAATTTGCGCATCGACTTCGAAGCGGAAATCGCTGCGATCAGCGAGAAAGTGCAGGTCTTCACCATTGGTGGGTTTGATCGGTCGATGCAATTTCTCTTCGAATACATCTTGCAGGTCGGCGTATTCTTTGTCTCCGCTATATCCTCCGCTCATGGCAAAATAGGCTTGGTAATCCAAGGCAATCGCTGCCCAATGGTCTTCCGCCACATTGGAACTGCGCAGTGGAGTTGAAACTTTGTTGCTGCGGCCGATCGAGAAAAAACGACCGGTTGGGCTCAGATAGCCGATGGCCACGCGATAGGTTTTCGGCGGATTCACGGTGTCGATATACCAGGTATCGACGCGTCCATGAATGTCGATCTCGCGGACTAACGATTCTGACAGGGTTCCGCCGTCGTTATGCAGTTCAAACAGTCGCAGTACCGGACGTGCACCTCGCCAGCCTTTTTCCAACGCCTTTCTCGCGCGGGCCACCGTTTGGTCCGTCACTTCCCAGTACACTTGCAGCCAATGGCTGTCGCGCACAATCAATACCAAGCGATCCTTGGTAACGACTTGATTTTCGCTCCGCTCTAAAGCAACCAGAGCCAGGTTTTTAAGTTGTTCCCGCTGATCGCTTTCACGTTGTAGTTTGAGGGCTACTGGACTCAAAACCGGTTGTGGTTGCGCCGAGTCTAAACGGGCTGACCTTTGTTTGGATTTCGAACCGTGCCCATTCCGGCCAGAATGGCCATTGCGCGGCTTGGAGGCAGGTTGTTTCATCGAAACCGGCGGTTTGCCCTTTTCGGTTTTCTGCTGGCGACGCAGATATCTGGAAATCGCTTGAACCAACTGCTCTTTGCGCATCGAGTGCCAGCCAGAAATGCCGGACTCCTTGGCCAATCGCGCCAATTCCTTTGAGTTTTGCGAGCGAAGGTCTGCCAATGTTACCAAAACTAATTTCCTCGCACGCGACTAAAAGATCTCGTTCGGTTATGAGTCAATTCGCCCTTAGGGCAAAGTCAAATTGTCAAAAAGCCAGCCTTTTGGGGGGAGAAATCGAGCTCGCCGCCACACCCCGGAAAATGCGATTTGCAATATCATCTCGCAAATTCCGCGCCGAGCGGTATAGTAGCTCGAATGTCCCCATGCCCTTCGGCAAGGCAAACCGGTCTAATTTTCGTACGCTTCTATTATAACAAGAGTTTCAAATTGTCCAGCGAATCAAATTGATAATGCCGCAATGATTCACTTTAAACGCATGTTTGAGGCAAACAACGGGGTTGAAAATAACGCAAATAGCTAACACAGCTAATCTGGATAGTTTGTAGCAGCCGCACATTACCAAAATGGCTCCTATCGTCCTGCGCAATTGAATTCGGATTTTAGCTCGGGAGATATTTCGAGAAGTGACGAGCCAACGCCTCCTCAGTCGTTCTCGGCTTTCGCTACACTATCGCAACGTCCAATGAGGATCGCGCAAATAATGACTTCGAGAATAGGGGGAGTGGCACTGACGGAAACTCGACTGCCCGGGAGTAGCCCCGTCGTTTAACGGTATGAAGCCGAGTTTCAGCCAGTGCGCTGTGCCGATCAACAGAAGTTAATTTCCGCATGTTCCTCAAGGCGGATGGATCGTATTGCGATTTGAATGTCCGCAAAAGTCATGGTTGCCGATGGGGAGTAACTCAGAATCTGATCGCGATGGGCGGTCCGAATTCGCCAAAGCGTACGGGATGGCGTCGCATATCTTGACCAGTTGCATCATTTTCGTGTTGCCGATCGGGATTGGTTATTGGCTAGATCAGCAATATTTTCAGGGCGCATGGTGGCTATGGACGGGGATCGGGCTGGTGATTGGCCTACTTGGCGGGATTTGGCACGTGTTCAAGGTGCTCCGTCCAATGTTGAAGGAAATGATGGAGGCCCCAAAGGGGCCGTTCAGAGACTATGACGAAAGTGACTGGAACGACCGCGACGAGCCGGGGGATGAGCGCGGCAAGGAATGAAAGCCAGGTAAGGCGGTTGGTTTCGGCGTTGAGTTGGACCACCTTTGGATTGTTCGCTGCATTGTCCATGCTGTGGCTGGCCCGGGCCGTGGGGTGGCTCGAATACTCAAACCAAGTGTGGATTGTGGGGGCGTGGATCTACTTCGTTTCGTTTTCTACGGCGGCGGTTGCCGAACGACTGCCACGAGGGAAGCACTTAGCCGGTGCGCGTTTGATGAGCGCGGCATTTTGTCGCACGATTTTACCGCTTCTCGCATTAGCCGGATGGGCTTGGTATTCTAGTCACTCGTTCAGTGTGAATGACGGCCTGGTTCTGGCCATTAGTTATTTCATCCCATTCGCGATCGGCATTTTCTTGGCGCTGCGCGAGCTGCCTGGCGTTGGCGATTAATAGCAGTAGTGGGAGAACGTTTTTTAATGGGTGGTGCATGGTTTTGGATGGTGGTTCTGTCCAGCAAGTAGAGAGTGTCGCGAGCGGAGATGTGGCTTCGTTGGCCGATCGAGCATCGGCTGCGATGAACCATTACTTGGAAACCAACCACTTGATCCATCACGTGCAGGATGCCACCTATTTTGAGGCGCCCAAATTTCTGACACCCGGAGGGACCGGGCATTTCGATATTCCTCAGATCGTTGGGAAAGAAAGCCATCTCTTGTCGTGGGGTGACCAGGTATTGCTGACCGGGCGGATCACCAAGTTCATGATCTTGGAGCTAGTGGCTGCCCTGCTGGTGATCGGTGCATTCGTGTGGTTGGCAAAGAGAATTCGGTCTGGCCAAAAGCCGCGCGGGCGTACTTGGAATCTACTGGAAGCCCTGGTGGTGTTCGTGCGGGACAATATTGCCCGGCCGAGTATTGGCGAACATGACGCTCACCGTTTTCTCCCGTTTTTGTTGACCTTGTTTTTTTTCATCTTGGTATTGAATTTGTTGGGGATGATTCCGTTTCTGGGTTCGGCGACAGGTGCCATTGCCGTGACGGCGATATTCGCCATTTCGACTTTTTTGGTGGTGATCGGTTCCGGAATGAAGCGGCTGGGAGTGGTCGGATTTGCCAAGGCCCAGGTTCCGCATATGGAACTGCATCCGGCGATGGCCATTGCACTGGTCCCGGGGCTGTGGTGCTTGGAGGTCTTTGGGCTGCTCGTCAAGCACTTCGTGTTGAGCATTCGGTTGTTTGCCAACATGTTTGCCGGCCACCTGGTGTTAGGCGTATTTATTGGTTTGATTGGCGTAGCGGCCGCGAGCACTTGGCTGTTCATCACAGCCACGCCTTTGATCGTGTTGGCCGCGATTGCCTTAAGCATGTTGGAATTGTTTGTGGCCTTCCTGCAGGCCTATGTGTTTACCTGTTTGGCGGCGTTGTTTATCGGAGCGGCAATCCATCCGCATTAACGGCGTCGTGTGGGCGAAATTAACTTCGGTTCTTTTTGAGTTGACGGAGAAAAATTGATGTCTAAGTGGCTTGTATTATGTTTGTTCGTGGTGTTGAGCGCGTTGGCGACGCCGGTGATGGCGCAAACGGGTGGCGAGGGTGCCGCTGCGGCATCGGGTCCATCGGTGCCGGGAATGGCGTTGGTCGGTGCTGGCCTGGTAATTCTGGGCGTGGGTATCGGTATTGGGCGTATTGGCGATTCGGCCTGTCAAAGTACAGCGCGGCAGCCTGAAATGGCTGGTCGTGTGTTTACCACGATGATTATCAGTGCGGCGTTGATCGAAGGTGCGGCGTTCTTTGCGTTGCTCTTAGTGTTGATGAAGGCCTAGCCGGATTCGTCCCTTGCCTGGAAAGGTTTGACTGATGACTGGACTGATGCCGTTGTTGGCTGCCGGTGCGGAGCAGGCCGCCAATCCGTTGGAATTCAATCTCGATTTGGCGATCTTTACCTTGATCGTTTTTTTGGGATTGATCTTCATCTTGGGTCGGTTTGCCTGGAAGCCGATCATCGATGGCCTGGAGCGTCGCGAGCAGAGCATTGCCGACGACATTGACGCCGCGCGAATGGCCAACGAGCAGGCTCAGGCCACCCTCAAGCAATACGAAGATCGTTTGGCGAGCGTGGCGCAAGAGGCCAATGAAATTGTCACTCGCGCTCGGCAGGAAGCTCAGGCGGTCAAGGATCGATTGGTGACCGAAGCGGGCGCAGAGGCTCGGCGAGAGCGCGATAAGGCTTTGGCCGAAATTCGGGCGGCGAAAGAGGCTGCGGTCCGTGAATTGGCGGAACGCAGCGCTCAGTCGGCCGTGGATTTGGCAGGAACGATCTTGGGTCGCTCGCTCCAGCGCGAAGACCATGCCAGGCTGGTGGAAGAGTCCATTGGCCGGTTCGTAAGTAAGAACTAGGCGAGCAACCGGTTGGCGCGATTGATTATGGAACGTGTGACGAAGATTCCCACTGTGTTTGAGGCGACGCGCCAGAAGGTCGGCGAGGTCTATGCGCTCGCCCTGTTGAGACTGGGGGCTCAAGTGGGCCGGGCTTCTGAGTTGTTGGCGGAGCTGGAAGCCTTTGTTGGGGTTTCTCAACAATTGTCGTCGTTGACGGGCTTGCTGGAGTCTCCGCGCGTGCCGTTGGCAGTCAAACACCAAGTCATCGATCGAGCTTTGGAAGGGCGCGCCAGTCGGGAATTCAAGAATTTTGTCAAGGTTTTGGTCGATCACGGGCGCACGGAATGCTTGCAGGCCACGCTCCACGCGGCCCGCAACTTGTCGGACGAACTGGCTGGCGAAGTTCGAGGTGTCGTGACCACCGCCATCGAAGTCGATACGGTATTGCAAGCGCGGTTGGCTGAGAAAATTGGTCAGGCACTTGGGAAAAAAGTTGTGCTGCGAGCCACACAGGATCCCACGATCATCGGCGGCGTGGTGGTCCGTGTGGGCGACACGGTGTATGACGCCAGCGTCGCCAACCAGTTGAAGCAAATCAAGGCGCGTGCCGTCAAAAGCGCAGCCGATGCCATTCGCCAGTCGCTGGATCGGTTCGCCACAGAAGCCTAAATATCAGGTACAGCAAATAACAGGAATTGAGGTCGGGAATGAAAATCAGTGCAGACGAAATTGCGTCAGTCATTCAACAAGAGATCGCGCAATACGAAAGCCAGGTCGATGTCAGCGAAGTTGGCACGGTACTAGAGGTCGGTGACGGGATTGCTCGGGTGTATGGGCTCACGGGCGTGGCCGCAGGTGAAATGGTGGAGTTTCCGGGCGGCATCATCGGACTGGCTTTCAATTTGGAGGAAAGCAGCGTCGGCGTGATCATTCTGGGTGATTTCTTGAAGATCCAAGAAGGGGATCAGGTCAAGGCGCTGGGCACTCTCTTGTCAGTCCCCGTCGGTGACGAAGTCGTCGGCCGCGTGATTGACCCCTTGGGCAATCCATTGGACGGCAAAGGGCCGATCAATGCCTCCAAGACTCGTCCTGTGGAAGTCATCGCCCCGGGTGTGGCAGAGCGCCGCCCTGTCCACGAGCCGATGCAAACGGGTATCAAAGCCGTCGATGCCATGACGCCCATTGGGCGCGGTCAACGCGAGTTGGTCATTGGCGATCGCAAGACTGGGAAGACGGCCGTCGCCATCGATGCGATCGTCAACCAGAAAGAATCGGGCGTCAAGTGTTTTTACGTCGCCGTGGGCCAAAAAGACAGTTCGGTGGCTTCAGTCATCAAGCAGCTCAACGATTTGGGCGCCATGGACTACACCACCGTGATTGTGGCGGGGGCCCGTACGCCCGCGCCCCTGCAATAAAATTCCCCCCCCCC
>DAOLCX010000165.1:0-6157 GCA_035327685.1 Pirellulaceae bacterium
GGGGATTCGTGATTTCGCCGCCACGTGAAGACCTGCCGTACTTCGCCAAATTCCCGCCTGTGCATTACAGTGGCATTGTGCCTCGTCCCTATGGAATCAGCCCTTACGCGGCACCGCCCGGAATCATGCCCGTGGAGATGATGGTTCCCGCGCCGACTGCCCCGGCTGTGATCAAGAATCCATTCTATGTTCCGCAACCAAAGGAAGACGCAGTTGAAGTTCCCCCAACCAGGCCGGCTTCCGGCGTTAATGAATCAGCGCAACAGAATGGCCGTCGCCTGAAAGCCAAACACGCATCGACGATCGGGACAGTCCAACGGGTAACCAATCCGTTTTACAACGCCGAATTAGCGTGGGTTGACTGAAGCATCTATTCATTGGGCGGAGTTTTGATCCCGATTCATCGGGAGAATACCCGTTCCAAGTCAAACATCCTTAAATGCGACTCCGGGACGATCGAGTCCCAGACGTCGCATTTTTTTATAAAGAGTCGTGCGGTTGATGCCGAGCTGATCGGCCGTCGCGTTCCGATTCCAGTCGTTTTGTATAAGCGTTTGCAAAATGATCTCGCGTTCGGGAGCTGCCAAGGCTTCTTTGAGAGAGTGTGAACTGGCTGGTACCGACGGTGAGGAAGTGGCTGCGGAAGGCCCCGATTCGGCCGCGATGTTACTTGGCAAATCTTCCAGGCGCACCCGCGGGCCTTTGCCCAACAGCACTGCCCGCTCCAGAGCGTTCTGCAATTCCCGGACGTTACCGGGCCAGGCATATCGCTGCATCGCGTCCAAGGCTGCGCTTTCAATGCCATGAAACTGCCGCCCTGTCTCGGCACAGATCGAAGACAAAAAGTATGCCGCCAGTTTGGGGATATCCGTGGGGCGTTCCGCCAGCCGGGGGAGTTGCAGATTAATGACATTGATCCGATAAAACAGATCCTGGCGAAATCGACCCGCAGCGACCGCTTCAGTCAGGTCTTCGTTGGTCGCCAGGATCACTCGCGTATCGACCTTGAAAGTCTTGGTTCCACCGACCTGCTCAAATTCCAGTTCTTGCAACACTCGCAGCAATCGAACCTGCAGGGTGGGTGAAGCGGTGGCGATTTCGTCCAGGAACAAAGTGCCGCCATCAGCCAGTTGAAACTTGCCCACTTTGTTGCCGATGGCGCCCGTGAATGCTCCTGCCACGTGGCCGAACAGTTCGCTTTCCAACAAATGTTCAGGCAGAGCGCCGCAGGCGATTTCGATAAAAGGCCCCTGGCGACGGCTCGATCGACGATGCAAAGCGCGCGCTATCATTGATTTTCCAGTGCCGCTTTCGCCCGTGATTAAGACGGTGGCTCGAGTATCCGCGACACTCTCGATTATTTCGTAGATGCGGCGCATCCTCAAATCGTCACCGATGATGTTGTGCCAGCCATAGCGTTCGTCTAACTGGGCCTTGAGCTGTTCATTCTCACTTAGAACCTTTTGTTGAGTGAGCGCGCGGTCTAACGCCATGAGAAGTTCATCGTCGATGATCGGTTTAGTCAAGACATCGACGGCACCTGCTGAAATAGCTTCCACCAGCGTGTCTGGCGTGGCGTATCCCGTGATCATTAGCGCGACCGTTTGCGGACTATGTAAACGGGCGAAACGGAGGACATCAAAGCCATCGTCGGGGCCTAGCCGAATGTCGATCAAAGCCAGATCGATAGTATCCTCGCGGAATGCCAATTCGGCAGACGCGCGATCAGGTGCCAAGATGACCTGAAACCCTTGATTCTCCAGCCACTGCCCCATGGACTGCAGCAAGTGCCGGTCGTCATCAACAATGATCAGCTTCGGCATCGTTTCGATTTTGGAACGTTTCATTGGGGCAGCATTCCGTGGAGGAACGGATACAAAAATCACCATTTGGACTGCTGAAAACTAGGTTACGCACTGCGGCAGGTCAAAAAATGGGGCTAAGTCAGCAGTTGCTGGGCGGTCGAACACCAAAAAAGAGCACTTTTTTAGGAGGGCGACGGCACGTTTGAGGCAAATGTTAGCTAAAATAGCTACATTCCGTGCGACCGGGACAATTGGGTCGGTAGTCCTCTTTCAGGCCGCCAAAAGCCATGGCCTTAAGGTTCGGCGAAGTGACCTGAATGACGCTCGTCCCTCGCGGGACATGTGTGGGGGGAATGAGGCGCTGCCTCGTTTGCGACAACAGGGATTCCTGCTGTGATAAAGCCAAGGTCATTACTGGTGGCCGACGAACATCCGATCGTTGGCGATGCGTTGATCGCGTTGTTACGTGACAAGGCGGAACCGTTACTTGTTTATCAGGTTTATACGATCGGTCAGTTACACGAAGCCCTGGAATCCCTGGAGCCTTGTGCGGTTGTCGGTGAAGTGCAATTAGGCGACAACAGCCTGCTGGACTGGTGGCCATCGGCAGAGATTGCCACACGGACTCGACCTCCTTTGATCATTTTCTCACGCGAGACCGATTGGTGCTGGATTGGTCGCGCGTCAGTATCCGGCGCTTACGATTATTTGTTCAAGTCATCGCCATCCGATCAACTGTTGGCGAGTATCGTTCGTGCGGTGAATGGCGAGTCAGCCGATCCAACCGGTATCCTGGCGGCGATGAAACGGAAACTGCGGCGCCCGCGCGCACCGTCAAAAAACGGTGTCTCATTGACGTCGCGTGAGATACAGGTGTTGAGTCATATTGCAATTGGCATGTCCAATCGGCAAATCGGGTTTGCACTGGGCATTAGCGCGGAAACTGCGAAAGAACATGTGCAGAATATTCTGCGAAAACTGAATGTGCATGATCGCGTCCAGGCCGCAATGTGGGCCGTGCAACACGAATTGTTGACCTAGCGCTTGGGCAGGATCAACCATGGGGTTAGCGGCGTTTGCCAAAACGCGGTTGTTTCCCATGCCACCACGCTTTGGCAAGCGCAGCTACCCAAAAACGCTGTTTGACAAGGCAATAGCACACCGGACGATACACGATGTGGTGGAGGCAATCCGGTGTTACTGCACAGATTCAAGCCCGCCGCGCAAGCAAATGTACGATTGGGTCCACATGCTTGCGATTCAAGCTTGTATTATGAATTGAACAAATTCGCATTAACGGTCTTCATCGAGGCGCAGCAGCTCAATAACACGAAAATCAATGGGATGGCTCTCCGATTGTAAAGAAATTGTCCCGCTGCTCAGTTGAACTTGCCCGTCCACGATCAACCTGTCTGCGGTCGCGTCGTCGGGGTCGAGTTGGGGCTGGGTGTATTCCAAGACCATTTCTCCATTCACCCAATGCCGAATCAAGCGGTCACCGCGAACTTCGATTTCCGCCCGAACCCATTGGTCGCCCCGAAAACTGGGCGACTGGGAGTTGATGCAATGCGTCTTTGTCAGTCTCCCGTTCAGGACAATATGGGTGCCAGGCGTGCAGACATTGAGCGTAGGACGTTCCCCGGTTGGGCCTGCGCCCAACAATTGAGCCTCAATCGATACCGGAAAATCCTGACCTAATTCCATGGATTCGGGAGTTTGCCCATGCAGCATGATGCCGCTGTTGCGCCAAGCCCACTGCGGTCCACCTGGCACCTGCTCACCAACAAATCGGTATTCGAATCGCAATCGATAATGCGACAGGGATTCGCGGTAAAACAGGTGCCCAAACCGACCGCCGAATTCGTCGTAGGCATCGTACCTGACCTGCAGAATACCATCCGCGACACGAAACGTATCGCCAAAATTCTCACCCAGCGGATAGCCCGTGATTTTTGGAGTCCAGCCCTCCAAATCTCGCCCATTGAATAGCGGTTCCCATTTCTCGATTTCGGTTTTCGCAACTTCCGATGGAGGATGCGAGTCTGACAAAGCCGAATCTTGCGGTCGCGCCCAAATTGGCCCGAATCCGACTATGACAAACAGCCCAAACAGACTCCAAAGGTTTTTCAATTCGATCATCATCTCACCCACCACATATTGCTGTTTCAGGACTTGTAACCGTTCACGACATTGTAGACCCATTGTTTCCGATTGTTCATCTTTATAGGACGGTTCATCCATCCAACGTTTCGAACCATTGAGGACCCTAGTTCTACAATGCTGACATTCAGCCGGATGCCGTGCATGGTTACCAGGTATTTGGATTAGCCATACGCGTTTTGAATCCCCACGTTTGAAACAGTCAAGGAATATGGTCTGCTTTCCCTACCACCACAATTCCTCCTTCTGAGATCGTGAACCCTCGCTGGCGATCCTGTTCGAGGTCGAAACCAATTTGGGCTCCTTCAGGGATGACGACATCCTTGTCGATAATGGCTCGCCGGATTTGAGCGCTTCGCCCCACCTCTACTCGATCCAACAGAATACAATCCGATACCGTGGCAAAACTGTTGACTCGCACCTGGGAGCCAACCACCGAACGTTCGACTAATCCACCTGAGATGATGGAACCGGAGCAAACGATGCTGTCGATCGCGGAACCCACACGCTGTTGCTGCCCCATTCGGTCGGCAAACACAAACTTGGGGGGAGGCAGATTGGGTTGAAACGTCCGAATGGGCCATTGGCGATCGTACAAATTGAGCAAGGGTTCCACTTGAATGAGATCCAGATTGGCTTCGTAATAAGCATCCAGTGTCCCGACATCTCGCCAATAGGCTTGCGACTTGCGGTTTTCGTCGCGGAAATGAAACGCAGCTACGTGATGCGAACTGACAATCGATGGAATAATGTCTTTGCCAAAGTCGTGGCTGCTGTCGGGTTGATTGGCATCTGCCAACAGCAACTCAAACAGGAGACGCGCTGAAAAGATGTAAATGCCCATACTGGCCAGGCACAGGTCGGGATCATCGGGTATTGGTTTAGGATAAGCAGGTTTTTCCTGGAATCCAATCACGCGGTTGCGTTCATCGACCTCTATCACGCCAAATTGCTTTCCTGATGCCAATGGAACGGGCAACACCGCAATCGTCAGATCGGCTTGGGTGGTCTTGTGGAACTCCAGCATTTGCCGGTAGTTCATCTTGTAAATATGGTCACCCGCCAAAATCAAAATCTGTTGAGGTCGAGTCTTTTCGATCGCATAGATATTTTGGTAAACCGCGTCAGCCGTCCCTTGATACCAATGTTCATCGATGCGTTGCTGCGGTGGGATGATCTCGATGAACTCCCCCAACTCACGGCAGAAATAGTGCCGCCAGGCGAGATCGACGTGGCGGTCAAGACTGAGTGCCTTGTATTGAGTCAGCAACAAAATTTGCCGTAGTCCACTGTTGAGGCAATTGGACATGGCAAAATCGATGATGCGAAAAATGCCGCCAAATGGAACAGCGGGCTTGGCTCGATCGCGCGTGAGTGGCTCCAACCGAGATCCTTTACCTCCTGCCAAGATCACGGTTAACATATCATTCATGTCACAATCGCTCACTCCTTGTGAGGCGCATTCTAACAGGCTCGCCTGGAACAGTACAGAAGTTGGCCGTCCTTCATTTGTGGGCGTTAAGACACCTGCCACGCGGCCCAGCAAAACAAGAATTGGCAATTCACGAAGAATTCACCTCAATTGCAGCCCTCCATATTGGACAAATCCGAAAAATCCGCGCAACGGTTCAGGTTCGAAGCAGTTGCAGGGCGATAGCCCCTGTTTTTGCGGCACTTTACGCCCGATCCGGGGCTATCGCCCTGCGACTGACTCGAACTTTGTCGCAAAATCAACATCAGGCCGTAAAGGCTGCAAATTAGCTTCCACAGCCTATAAAACTTGTGAGCATTCCTGCGGTAAGCTATACTGAAGACACCGGGCGCTCCTCAAAAGCGCCCCAGCTTGTGGAGGCGACAACTTGGATAAACTGACTGAGGACCGATGGCTAACGGTGCGCGCTAGGCCAGTATGGATGGCGCGCGTTCCTGCCGTGCTGAATCGAATTATCTTCGGTGCGGTTCGGTTCGGTATGTGTTGCTTGATCGCAGCCGCTTTCCAGTCCTCCTGGGTGTCAAGCGACGAAATCATCATCGATGGGCGTCTCGGAGAGCCCGTTGAATTGGGAGGTATCTCCTGGTCTCCCAAGTATGGATTTTCAGGGAGCCTGCTGGAGTTGCAGGCCTCGAGTCCGGGACTCGTCACCGGTCATTCGTGCGAATTGACAGCGGGTGAGCTGTATGCCTTCTTTAAG
>DAOLCX010000166.1:0-6155 GCA_035327685.1 Pirellulaceae bacterium
GCAATCGCGCGCTGATGCGCCAGGACTTCGTAAAACGAGTACGATTCCGAATCCGCCAAAACCTTCAAAATCCAATTCAGCGCATACTCCGCCTGCAATCGGCCTTGGGTCGTGGTCACCTCCCAAGGTTGTTGCAAGCGGCGAAGTTGGTCCACTTGCAAAGCGACCAACGTGGGATCAAGCGTTTCCGGCAAGACCAACGTGAACGCGTCCGTGTTTGTCCGAAACTGAGCATTGGCCAACGTATCGCTCCGCACCAAAATGGCCGCTGGGAGGCGCTTCGTCCGCCAATCGGAGCGAAACTGCTGAAGCAACTCGTTGTAACCGGGGCCGGCTAACGTGTCGCTCAGGAACAAGTACCTCAAGTTCGCATCATTCACGGCTTCGCGATACATATCGCGACTGTTTTCGACACCGCGCCCCGAAATGCCGGTTTGCCTGAGCACATCGGCAAAACTCTGCGCGATTTCCGGATAGTGGTGGCCAATCAATCCCGAAGGCCGATCGGCAAAACTGGAAAAATAAGCGGTAGCCGCCATCACGTGGCTGCAACCTGCGAACGGTTCACGGCAGTCCAGTTCGACCAGCGCCCGAAATGCTGCAAACTGCGCGTGCCGATCGCCGCAATGCAGAGTCCGAATGAGACCGCTGGCCCGTTCACTCGACGCCAACAGTTGACACGTGTCCGGATGCTGAGCCAGCAAATCACATGCGGCGGCCACAGCAGGAATCATGTCTCGATCCAACGCCAAATGCAACAGCGCTTCGATCTCCTGAATCGTCAGATCGGGAAAAGTCGAACGAGCCAGATCCGAAGACAATACCCGATCTGGTCCGATCACCCGCTTGTTCGCATCCATAAACGCCAGCAAATGGAGTTCGCGAAAATCGCTCCGATTCGGCTCGGCCCGATGCAAATCGGCAGCACGATCCAAAGCCAGCATCCGGGCGGCTGTCTCGGGAGCCACCATCAGAGGCACTAAGCTACCCGCTTCGCCATCCCAAATCCAAGCGTTGACATACACCGCATCGCGATCGTAGTACAACCAATCAGCCGTTAACTGTTGGCCAAACAACAAGTGCCGTGTTCGAGTGTGCATCCGCTCGATCGCATCTCGATCGGGGAGGTGCTCGTAGGTTTGCTGCAACGCCCATTGAATATCATCCTTGATCTCTTGAGGCGTGTGCGGCGAAAACAGAGCCCCTACCACCGCGTCAAAGCATTCCGGTGAAACGCGCAAAGCCAGCGCCATCAAGGCCTCGTAGCGCATTTGCAAAGGCCGCGCCCGGCTGGCAGCCAGCAAAGGCCCGACCGCCGACGGCCCCATACCGCGCAACGCTTCGCGAACTCCAGCATATTCGTGTTGCCGTCCCGAATCAGCAAACACTTGCAGCAAAGCGACCGCGCCCGCTTGTTCCATACGACGCAAATGTCGGAAGCTCTCACTCCGCACCGCCTGTGATTCGTCGCTCAGCCCGCGAATCAGCTGATCGACTCGTTCGGCACTCGTCGCATAACGAAAGCCAGCCTGGTTCATCGTCCGGACCAATTCTTTATTCGCCGGCAGCAAACGGTCTTCACCGTAGAGTCGCATCAAGAAATCGGCGCCGATCAATTCGGAAGCGCGAAACCACTCGCTATCTTCCAAACGCATTTGGGATAGACGTTCCAGATACGTTCGCGCAAATTCGATTTCGTCGAGATCCATCAGCACCCGCACGCCCCGCAGCAATTCGGCCGCCGTCTGGGGTTGCGAATCGACCAACTGTTTGACAATGAGGGCGTTCGTCGCATTGCGCGACCGGGTCGGGTCAATCGAAGTCGCCACCGGGTCGGGAGTGACAACCGGGTCGGCAGGCGTCGTTCCTTGCCGCGGCGTCGCAAACGGGTCTTGTGCGGCGGCCCCTGCGATCCAGCCGATTGCAGACGTTGCCCACACCACGCCAATCGCTATCCACTTGCAGTTTTTCATATTCAACGGATCGTCTGAAACAGGATTCGGTCTGCACGTTTGCGCCAATTAAATGGCCTGTAGTGCCCAGTCAAAAAAAAAGGACAACGGCCCCCACGTACCTCAGCCTTTCCAGGCTGACACAACACCCCAACCTTCACCAACTCGCTATTCCAGCCCCAAACGGCCGCGCCATAGCTCCACCTGTTCGCGCACCCTCTGGGGCCCGCTGGAACCGAAGCTGGCCAATGTCCGCATGGCATTTTCTGCCCCCAATACATCATAAACAGAGTTATCGATGAGTGGAGAAAAACTTTGAAATTCCGCCAAAGAGAGCTCCGCCAGACATTTCGATTGGCTGGATGCCAGTCGGACAAACTGGCCGACGCCATGGTGCGCCGTTCGCTGCGGGATTCCCCGCAAAATCAAGTATTCCATCAGTGCCGTCGCATCCAGGAAGCCTTCATCCAAGCGCCTTGTAATTGACGCCCGTTTCAATTGGGCCTCTTCGACCAGCGGGATCGCCACCGTCAGCATCCCGGCCACCGCATCCAATGCATCAAACGCTCCCCGCTTGTCTTCCTGTAAATCGCGATTGTAGGCCAGCGGCAACCCCTTCAGCAAAACCAACAGCGCATGCAACGCCCCCACGACTCGCGCTCCCCGGCCACGCGTCAACTCCAATACATCCGGATTGATCTTCTGCGGCATGATCGACGACCCTGTGCAGAAAGCATGTGGAAGTTCCAGAAAATCAAACTCCGTCGATGACCAAATGATCCACTCTTCCGCCCAGCCACTCAGATGCGTCGCCACCATGGACAAACAGAACACAAATTCGACCAGAAAGTCCCGGTCGCTCGAGACATCCAAACTGTTGGCCGCTACCCCATCAAACCCCAGCGCGTCCGCTGTCTTCGCTCGATCGATCGGCAGACTCGTCCCCGCCAGCGCGGCCGCCCCCAAGCTATTGACATTCGTCCGCCGTCGACAATCAGCCAGCCGTTGCCGATCCCGTTCGAACTTTTCCACATAGGCCAGCCAGTAATGAGCCGCCAGCACCGGCTGAGCGCGCCGCAAATGGGTATAGCCGGGGAGCACTACATCCGCGTCCCGCTCGCAGCGACTCACGAACGCCCGCTGCAAATTTTTCAACTGCGCATCCAGTTCATCAATCTGCCGCCGCACCCACAACCGCAGGTCGGTCGCCACCTGATCATTCCGACTGCGCCCCGTATGCAGTTTTCGTCCCACGTCGCCCAAGCGATCGATCAGCGCCTGTTCGATATTCATATGAATATCTTCCAAATGCTGGTGGAACACGAAATCCCCCGCCTCGATTTCCCTTTCGATCTCGCGCAGCGTCGTCACAATCGTCGTGCACTCCTCCTCCGTCAGCAGCCCCTGCCTCGCCAACATCTCCGTATGAGCAATCGAGCCCGCAATATCCTCGGCGAATAGCCGCCGATCGAAACTGATGCTCTCGGTAAACGCCTCGACCCGGTGGTCGATATCCGACTGGAACGCGCCGCTACGACTGGGGCTAGACAAAGAACACTCCACGTCAAAAGGATGTCACGTCAAATAGACTGCTTCGCCAACAATCGTACCCGCACCGCAACGCCCATCGCAAGGGACTCGGGCAAGTAGGGCGCGTGCAGCCAGCGGCAGGCGGTGCCTTCCTCCAATTGAATCAATCCCACAGCGGAAACATGGACAATGAAAACAATGATCGCTTGCGGAACAGACCGAATCGCGCGGGAATACCGTGCTCAACCCGCGCGTGAAACTCGTGCCGTTAGGGACGAAATGTCAGTAGAAAATGGGTTGATTAGAATGTAACCCTCCCCACATTGGTTGGCGATTGTGTGGCTCCCAATGTTCAGGTCCATGTTTCCGGCCAACGTATGTTCCCCAAGCCGGGCTGATTGACCGAAAAAAGAACAGATGTCTGGCTGATCGGTTCCAAACTCGGTTACTAATTCAACATTCCAAGACGGCGACTGTGTGATCCGGGTCGTTATCCGGAGTAAATCCCGGTACGCTCCGGGATCAACGTTGATTGAGTAGTTTAATGGTTTTGCCCACCTTTTTTGCGAAATGTATCATGGCAGGACTGGTTTTAAGATATTTGATCTTCATGGAACAACTTCTGCTGGTGAAGCGGCAGCTATTGAGTTCGTCGGGCGAAGAGCAGGTATCGCTGGATGCCTCCTCGTAATGATGCGGCTGAGCGCGCGCACAAGCCTGAAAGTCACCTCTACAGAAGTGCGCAGCGAAACTGCATGTCTATTTGGCAACCTGATTCAAATCATTCCTATTGACCGAGGAATTGTCCGTATCGAAATGAAGCCGTTCGATTCATGCGGTACAGTCTGCCAATTTACAACGATGAAACGCGGGAAAGGAGCGACCAGCATTTGTTGACCGCTCTAATGGATGGAGTCCGGGCGCCTGTTCTTCGCATTTCTTGCCGATTGCTGGCAAACTGGAATGGCTGTCCCAGGTCAGGCATCAAATAACCGAGATTGGAAATCGCCAATTGCCTGTTTGGGAGGCATCACGCCCAGATGCTGGAAAGCCTTAACAGTGGCGATTCGCCCGCGAGGAGTCCGCAGAATCAGTCCTGACCTCAACAAGAACGGTTCGACATCATCTTCTAAGGTGTCACTGGAGATACTCATGGTGGCAGCGATGGTTTCCACACCTACGGGGCCTCCAGAACAGACGTGGATCAATGTTTCCAGGTATCTCCGGTCCTGCCGATCTAATCCGAGTTCGTCGATCTCGGCCATCTTCATGGCGTCGTGAGTCACTTGCAGGTCGATTCGTCCCGACGCGCGGCTTTGTGCAAAATCGCGAATCCATCGCAACCGGTTATTCGCTACGCGCGGCGTTCCCCGGCTGCGCCGCGCAATTTCTTGTGCCGCGTGTTGTTCGATTTCCACTTTCAATTTCACGGCATTCCGCAGGATGATCTCCGTCAGCTCACTATCGCTGTAATAATCCAGGTGTTCGCGAATCTGAAATCGATCTCGCAGCGGCCCCGTCAACATGCCTGTGCGCGTTGTCGCACCGATCAAAGTGAACGGCTTGAGGTGGAAATTGTGGGTGCGCCCGTTGATCCCCTCTCCAATAATCATGTCGATACGAAAATCCTCCATAGCCGTGTAGAGGTATTCCTCGACGGCCTTGGGGATGCGGTGAATCTCGTCGATAAACAGCACCTGGCGTTCTTGCAAGTTCGTCAAGTTGGGGAGCAGGTCCTTGGGCGCTTTGAGCGTAGGCCCACTCAAGAAATCGATGCGGACACCCAACTCGGCCGGTATGCAGGTGGCAAAGGTCGTTTTTCCTAAACCGGGGGGGCCGTCAAACAGAATATGCCCCAAAACATCGCCACGAAGCCTGGCAGCCTCAATGGCAATCCGCAAGCGTTCGATGACCTCGCGCTGCCCGACCATGTCGCTGATCCGCGTAGGCCGCAGTTGAGGATCATCCTTTTTGGGATCAGTGATTTCTGTGACCAGCGTTTCGCGAGGCATTGTTTTTATCTAAAATTGCAGGTTCCGTTCGTGTTATACCATAATCAACCTAACGCTGAAATGCTGTAAAGCCGATGCCGCGCCGGTCGGAAAAATCGTTGTTGAAGAAATTCGATGATTGCGAGGATGGAGTCTATTTTGTCTCGCAACAAGGAAACATCCTTTACGCCAATTCGCGGCTGGCCGATTGGCTGGGCTGCGCGCGGGATGAGTTGATCAATGCTTGCTGTCAGTTTGCGACCGTGCCGGACGCCGACGATCCGGCAACCCGGTTTTCCGGGTTGGCGGTTCCTCCCGAAGCGGACAACGGCCTTCCGTTCTCCGCCAGGATCGCTGTGCAACAAGCGAGTAATACGGTCAGCTCGGCCCCTGTGACCTATATCCCTGTAAATACGCAGCCGCGCAACCTGGGGGGGTGGTTGGTCTTTGTCGGGTTGCGAGCCGCCGAGTCAGAAGCGACTCAGCACCAAACCCGGCATCAACATGGGGCGGACCCGATTCGATTGTCCCCCGCCGAGATTCGCACGGCGGTTTCCGAACGCCGCGCAGCGATCGCCCGCGAAGGAGCGCAAATCGATTTTGAAGTAATCCCGGGCGTCAGTCCGGACGCAGACCGGATTCGCCGCACAGCACAATGGGTGATTGCCGCCCGTGCGGATGT
>DAOLCX010000167.1:0-6129 GCA_035327685.1 Pirellulaceae bacterium
AAGTATTCTCCATCGACATCGAAATCAATTCTCACAGCGGCCAGTGCTGGCAATCCCGCTAAGGACTCCCCACTCAAAGTCAACTGAAGTTTGTTTGGCTCTCCGGCACCCAGTTGAAGCCAACTTGCTTGATCGGTCACAGGTGAGGACTCATGGCTCGATTGGCCATTCTGCGGTGCGGGGCTCCAGCGTGTTGCACGAGCCAACCCTTCCCCAATGGAAACGTCAGCATCTACCCACTGCCAAACGCCTTCCGCCGCCGGAAAGCTCCTGAAAGATCGCAGCCATTGTTGAAATGCGCGTGCGGTGGCGGGGTCGCGCAGTGCCGACTCCAACTCGGATCTGGCCAACGCGTTGCGGGATTCGATCAATCGTTCCCGCCGCTCGATCAAGTACGGAACCGGTACGACCAGTTCCGGTGGAAATGGATGGTCATTAGACCAATTCTTCAGGTCAGGATTCGGAGTGTAATCATAGTCTTGATAAACGCCCCACTGTTTGATGTCCGCAAAAAAAGCGGCCATTGAGTAGAAATCGACCATCGTGAAAGGATCGTATTTGTGATCGTGGCACTCCGCACAGCCGATGGTAGATCCCAACCAGGCCATCCCCACCGTGCGGACGCGATCGGCGGCATACTTGGCCAAGTACTCATCTGGTTGGGCCCCTCCTTCGCGAGTCATCATGTTCAGCCGATTAAAACACGTTGCCACTAGATTCTGCTCCGTCGGCGACGGCAACAAATCTCCCGCCAACTGTTCAATCGTGAATTGATCAAACGGCATGTTGTCATTAAATGCACGGATGACCCAATCCCGATAGGCAAAAGCATTCTGGTTCTGATCGCCGTGATATCCCACCGTGTCTGCGTACCGCACGACATCCAGCCACACAGGCGCCATCCGTTCCCCAAATAAGGGAGATTCCAAAAGCCGATCGACCACTCGCTCATACGCCATTGGGCTGTCGTCAAGGCGGAAATCGTGCAACTCCTCAGGCGTCGGCGGAATGCCGATTAAATCCAAATAGACTCGCCTCAGCAGCGTATCCCGGTCTGTTTCGTGGCTTTGGCTCAAAGCCGCTTTTTCCAATGACGCGACAACAAATGCGTCGATCGGATTCCTGATTACAGCATCGGGGCGTCCGACTGGTTGGACCGGCCTGGTCAACGGACGGTAGGCCCAGTGCAAGTCATACGCCGCCCCTTGGCGAATCCACTCCGCCAATAATTTGCGCTGAGCAGGCGTCAACGATTTGCGCGAATCCGGCGGAGGCATCACCCAATCCGGATCATCCGACTCAATCCGTTCGATGAGCGAACTCTGCCGCGGCCTGCCCGGCACAATGGCTTCCAGATCGATGGCCGATTCGCGATCGTCCAACCGCAAATCGGATTCTCGCGACGATCCGTCGGGTCCATGACAAAGAAAACAATTCTCGGCCAGGATGGGTCGAATGTCTCGGTTGAAGTCGATCGACTGAGCCGATACGAAAGACCCCGATACGCCGGTCGCCAACCCAATCAACGCACCCGTGACGACAGCGAATACCAAGCCCCGTTTCGCCTTAAATCGAGGAGCACACCGTCCGTCAGATCTCGAATTCCAAAACGCTGATCTTGCTAATACTCTAATAACCATCCCATCGATTATAGTCGATGGCGCCGCATATCAGCAGGCCGTATTGATGTCGCCCAGCCTTGCTCGGAACTCTTTCAGCACAACATGTCCAGAAACGATTGTGCACGGGCAAGGTGCTGCTCACGAACCTCTTTTTGCATTCGTTGCGCCGCTTGGCACATCATCCCCCAGCGTGGATTGGACTTCAGTTTCGCTTGGTTTTTCCAAATCCACCGCCAATACAATCCATCCCACACAGGGCACCACGATCCATCCGGATAATGGCTCATGCGGCGGATGTAAGCCGAACCGCAAAAATAGGGCTTGGTGGTGATTCGGCCCCCATCGGCATGTTGACTCATCCCGTAAACATTGGGGACCATGACCCAATCGTAGCTGTCCACGAACATTTCCATGAACCATTGGTAAATTGCATCGGGGTTGATTTCGCACAAAAACATAAAGCCGCCCAGCACCATCAGCCGCTCGATATGATGGCAATAGCCCGTCTGGAGTAGGCGCCGAATGACATCATCAATTGGTTCGACTCCCGTGGTACCTGAATAAAAAGCTGAAGGAAGAGGCCGCTGATGCTGCCAATGATTCGAACGACGAATGGGTACTCCTCCCAAGTCATAGCTGGCTCGAATAAATTCTCGCCAGCCGATGACCTGCCGCACAAAACCCTCCAAGGAACTAAGTGGGACGGGATGCCGATCCGCATGATCAAACACAGCACCCAATACCTGATGCGGCGACACCAAACCAATGTTCAGCATGGGCGTCAACACACTGTGCCACAAGCTCCCCTGGCCCGGCTCGATCGCATCTTCGTATTGGCCGAACTTGTCGAATCGCTCGTGCAAAAAAGAACTTAGCCACGCCGCTGCCGCTCGATGTGATGTCGGATAAATCAATGTGTCGAGCCCACCAGGATTGTGGGGAAATCTCCGAAGCACGTAGTCACGCGCTTCACGATCAATGGAGTCTGGTGTGGCTGCCGGCAATTCACGTATGTTGGCTAAATCCACTTTCGCGATCCGCCGTCGATTATCGACATCGAAACTCCAACGACCGCCAACTGGCTTGTTCTTCTCCATCAATACTCGCAATCGACGACGTTGCCAACGGTAAAAGTCCGCCATCAGCCAGCGGTCGCGCCCTTCAAAAAACGTTCGATTGTCGTCAGGTGTGTTGATGAAGTTTGGATTCTCATACCATTGCATCTCCCAACCATTTTGCCGTACCAAACACCTCAACCGCTTTTCCAAGATAAAATCGGTCGGATCGACCACATGCAACCGCAGGTCTTTGCCCAGCGTTTCCAATGCACTACTAAGTTGAGTAGGAGATGCCGAGTACTCCAAGTATTGAACACTCCATCCGCCAGACCGTAAATGCTCCGCATAACGGCGCATACTGGCCCGATGAAGCCAGAGTTTCTGCTTGTGGAAATGCGTCGGATATTGATCGTCGCCAAAAAAAAGACGGTCTTCGACCAGGACAATCTCATCCGGACCGGCAACCAAACTTGGATGCGGTTCGAACAGTTGATGAGGAAAGATCAATAAAACATCGACGGACATCATCGTTCAACTTCGGTGGGTTATCATGTTGTGTACAGTCCACCCCACGCCGCTCTATCAACCGTTGCATCTGAACGGGCGTAACCGGGTTGTTACCGTTCACGGTATGGATTGCCAGGCTTGATTCTGGTGCGGTCCGCAAGTCGTCTTGTCGTAGATTGAAACCCTGTGATTGTCTCAGATCGATTCGTCCAAGCTACCGTGTTTTGTCGAACGACTTGCTCCACGCACCCAACATTTCGTGAACGGTTACGGCGGGTTTGACATCAAGAGGCGGAACATTCCAATGGCAAACAGCAGGACCTGAGCCTGCCTTCCAATCAACGTCAAATGACGCCTTGTTCCATACAATCAGTTTTGTTAGATTTTTAAGCTGAACGTGCGCGGTCCAACTGCTGTCTAAAAGGCTTGGAATCCCATTATCAGCCCAAAATCGCTGCACCCGTAGCTCAATTGGATAGAGCATCGGTCTACGGAACCGAAGGTTACAGGTTCGAACCCTGTCGGGTGTACTTAGGGCCGCAAGGACTTACGTCTTGCGGCCCTTTTTCGTTTTCGCAAACTGTACCCATTAAAAAGTGGGTACAGGTGGGTACAGGTCACGAAGCCGACGCGGTTCCCAGCTTTTCTTTGAGCACTTCGGCGTCCTTTTGAATGTCCCCCGGAGCGTAGTGCTTCCGGGTCGTCTCCCAGGACGAGTGCCGCATCCCCCGGCAGATCCCCAGGGGTGGGATTCCCGCCTCGCGGAGCCGTTGCCCGCAGGACCGCCGTAAGTCGTGGGCCGTGGCGAACTTCGTGGGTCGCCCCGTCCGTTCGTCGGCTTGCTCCACAACGACCCCTGCCGCTTTGCCAATGCGGGCAATGACCTTGCCGACCCACTCGGCGTCCGGTCTTGGTTGACGACCCTTCCGGCCCAACTTCAACTGAAGAGAGCGAGGATTGAAAATCCATCCTGTCCGTTGCTCCTCGGGAGTCTTCAACAGGACGGCTTCGAACCACGGCAGCAAGGGAATGCACTCCTCGGTGTCGTTCTTCTGCATCGCGGCGGGGATCTCCAGGATCGGAAGTTGACCTTGCATCCAGACAGGCCGAATGGTGCCAGGCCGGTCCCAAGAGACGTGCATCAGTTCGTCGAGCCTGAGGGCGGATTCCCACAAGCCCCAAAGGACTTGTTTCCAAGATTCGGCAACTTCCTCACCGACGACCTCGGCAGTCGCCTTCAGCAACTGCTGAAACTCGTCCGGTGTGATCGGTCTCCCCTTCATCACCTTTTGCTTGGATGTCTTCAGCTTGCGGAGTCTCGGTGAACTCGGGAGCCAGCCCTGAAGGTAGGCCCAGTTCAACGCGGCCAGGACCGAGCTCATGTAGCCGCGAACCGTGTGTGCCGACCGAGGCTTCTGCCGGCGACTGACTTCTCCGACCAGCAACTTGGCTTGCAACTGATGAAGGGCATTGGCGTCCGCCAGGTCACCCAGGGTCTTTGGCCGTAGGACTCGTTCGGCCAAGTCCAGGCGGCTCTCGGCATGGATGGCCGAAGAGTCACGAAGGGTGTTCAGGTGTAGGACGCGGAAGTGTTCGCGAAAGTCGTCCCACGGCATTTCCGGTCCGAACACTTTTTCCGAACCGGGTTTGGTTTCCAAGCCCAGAATCAGTTTGGATTCCAGTTCACGCTTGAGACGCTGGACCTCATCCTCATCTCTGCTCCCGATGGAAATCCGAATTTCCCGTTTCTCCACCGGGCACTTGTAGCGGAGTTGGTACGGTCGTCCTGCAGGCCGAGCGATGCGGACTTTGGGAATCTTCCGTTTCGGGGTCGGACTCGCTTTCTTCTTCGCCATGACTCCTTACCTTCCTCGTTTTCTTCACGCGGATGGCGATCGATGAACGGACTCAAACGGCCTTAACGACGGTTTCTCCGCTCCGTCGCTCCGAGGAGTTCCGCACGTACTCGATCCAGTCACGGCCGTAGATGTAGGCGTGTTTGTGAACGTAGTAGACTCGTAGTCCAGCCCTTCGAGCGGATCGAAGAGTGGAGGCTCGGATTCCTAGCCGCTTGGTAAACGCCTTTAGTGTGTATAGTTCTTCGGGATTAATCACCCCGAACACCTCGTCCTGCATCGACATTGCTCGTGACTCCAGCCAACGGTGTGAAATAACGCTGTTCACTGATGGGCTGGCTCATGCAGGATTACCCGGAGGAGTTGTCGGAAATTGCCGAAATGTCCAACAGAGTTGGGGAGTGCGTGATGGAGCGAGACGACTGGATTATTCAGGAGTACGTGACGAGCCGAATATTCACGATGGACGACGCTTCAGTCAATGCATGCTACTCGTCATCTGACTCTGGAGCTTCACGATGGTCGAGTTTGTTGTTGAGGATCGCCCGGATCGTGTTTGATTCCCGTCGTTCGACGTGAAGACGAGTCAGAATAGGATCGATGAGACCTGTTTCGCACAGGTGCCGGTAGCAAACCATCGCTCGTCGGCCCTTGCAGGGGGCCTGGTCCGCGAAGAGGTCCTCGAACATTCTGCTGACCGTGGACTGGCTGACATTGAGTTGTTCGGCCACTTCCTCCTGTTCGAGTGGTACTTCACAGACACTACCGTCGTCTCGGTTGTGGTGGCTGTAAAGCAAGTCAAGCAGGTACTCATGTCGATGGGTTCGTTTCTTCCCCGCCGTTTGATTTGGCCCCACCGGATTCTTGTTGGCAGTTTCGGCATTTCCTCTGAGAAGAAGATCCGCGGCGTTGAGCGAGGCGTACAGCAGTGGCTTGCTCAAGCTGGAAGCGATGACCGGGGGAAGTTGCTTGCCGGCCTGTTGATGGCGAGCCGTCCATTCCGCCAAGCTTTCCCCTACCGTTGATGTCCTGGTCAGGAGCCCGATGGGGTCGAAGTCCGGGAGCGTCGAACATTGCTCCCAGGGT
>DAOLCX010000168.1:0-6113 GCA_035327685.1 Pirellulaceae bacterium
CCCCCGCCAGTATCAGCGCACTGACGCCGCTGAGAGCCTTGTGGTCGGCGGCCCAGGGCCGAGCCATCGCCACAACAAAGGCTGCCATCACCAGGCAGCGACACGCGAGGAGCAGCAACTGCTCTAACGTTAAACCTTGCCGGCGATTCGTCAACGACTGCTGCAAGAACCGCATCGCTGCCCAGTCCACTGTCCGCGTCCGTCGACGATGAAGGTGCAGCGCGATTGGCAACGACATGCCGAGCAAACCGACCAGCCAGGCTGCCTGCAGAAAGCTCACCGAGAACCTCCCCGGCCCGCGCATCGCCCGTGCCGCGCGGCCAAAAAGTCGATCAACACGTCATCGACCGGCTGGTCGGTAGTGGTCAACAGATAATCCGCCTCGACTTGGTGACACGCCTGCCTGATTTCGGACAGGTGTGCCTGGACCTGGCGCAGATACTCGCGGCGCACCGCTTGTGGGTCCACGTCGCAGTGATCTTGGTTCCCCTCCAGATCCCGGAATCGGGTGGCAGCGTCAAACGGGAAGTTAACTTCTTCCGGAGCCAGGACTTGACAGACGATCAACTCGTGATGGCGATAGCGGAGATGGTGCAGGGCGTGCATCAACTCTGAGGGTTCTTCCAACAAATCGCTGAACAACACAAACAGCCCGCGCGACGGTGTGGTTTCGGCCAGTTGATGAACCACTGATGCCGTCGCAGATCGCCCAGCCGGTCGGAGCCCAGCCAAACCTTGCAAAATGCGATGCAGATGACCGGGCGTGCTGGCGGCCGGGTAACGTTGGCGAATGGTATGATCGTAAATTGCCGCCCCGACAGCATCCCCTTGTCGAACCAGCATCCAAGCAAAGCCAGCGGCCAACTGCGCGGCATGGCCCAGCTTGCTCAACTTTACCGGCCCACGATGGGCCTCGGCACCGCAGTATCCCATCGAAGCCGAAGCATCGAGGATGATGGTCGCTCGCAAATTGGTTTCTTGATCGTATTGCTTGACCACAAAGCGGTCGGTTCTGGCGAGGACGCGCCAGTCGATCCGTCGCGGCTCGTCGCCGGGGCTGTATTCGCGGTGCTGGGCAAATTCCGCGGACGCACCGGTAAACGGACTGCGGTGGCTGCCATGGCGACTTCCATGCATGGAACGGTTTACGGGAAACCTCGCCAAAACCAATCGATCAATGGTGGATTGCGGCAGAAGATTCATCGGTTCATCTACCGGCTGGGGATAGTTGTGAATCTCGATTTACCATTTGCTCCCGCACGTGGAGTCTGCCGCGCGTTTTGCGGAGGCTGCACATACTCCAGCAGTTTCTGGATAATATCGTCCCGTCTGATCCCAGCCGCGTCGGCGTTAAATGTCGTGACCAATCGATGACGCAGCACGGCAGGTGCCACCTGCTTGATATCTGCCGTCGTCGCATGGTAGCGGCCATACAGTACCGCGCGGGCCTTGGCCGCCATCACCAAACTGATCCCCGCCCGGGGACCCGCTCCCCAACTGACCCATTCGCGGATGAAGGAGGGCGCGTCCGAGTATTTCGGACGTGTGGCCTGGACCAAATCGCGCGCATACTCGATCACATGGTCAGCCGCCGGCACGCGCCGGACGGTTTGCTGCAACGACAAAATCTGCGCCGCATCCAGCACCGGTGTGAGCTGAGGTTGCCAATCGGAAGTCGCCAATTTGATGACGGCCAGTTCGTCAGCAGGCTGTGGGTAATCGACCAGAATGTTGAACAAGAAACGGTCCAGTTGGGCTTCGGGCAAGGGATAAGTCCCTTCTTGCTCGATCGGGTTTTGCGTGGCCATCACAAAGAACGGCGCGGGGAGAACATGCGTCGTATCGCCAATGGTCACATGGCGTTCTTGCATGGCCTCCAACAAGGCGGCTTGTGTCTTTGGCGGCGACCGGTTGATTTCATCGGCCAGCACCAGATTGCAGAAGATCGGTCCCTCTACGAATTGAAACTGCTTGAGGCCGCTGCTGCGATCCTCCTGTAATACTTCCGTGCCCGTAATATCCGAAGGCATCAAATCCGGGGTGAATTGCACGCGCTTGTAGCTTAAATCCAGCACACCAGAGATACTGCTAACCAAGAGCGTCTTGGCCAGGCCGGGGACTCCCGTCAACAAGACATGTCCGCGACAAAGCATGGCGATCAACGCCTGCTCAATCACGCTTTGTTGACCAAGCACGACTTGCGACAGTTGATCGCGCAAAGACAAATAGGCTTCGCGGACGGCCTGCACCCGTGCAACATCGTCCTCGCTCACGTCCGGGGCACTTGCGGCAACTTTGTCAACACCACGCGGGTGCTGGATGCTGGTCGGAACTCGAAAATGGTGGCCGCAACGGCAAGCCACCCGTCTGCCAGCCAGCGAACGATCGATTTTCAGGGATGTTCCACAAGCCTCGCACAGAAACGTCTCGCGATTCGAGTTTTCCCTCATGTTCACCTCTCCTGTTCCTGGTATTGCGATTCGATGCCTGAACCAACCGATCCCCAAAACAGAACCGGATTGCTGTGGAATCCCCTCTGTCGCCAAAAGTGCGGCAATTTCCCGCGCTGGCTCGGAAGAAGACCAACCTCCTACCTCGACTGTTCCTTGTGGTCCTGTAGTAGCGCATAATGGAATCTCGTCACAACCTTTCAGGACTTATTTTGGATTTTCTCGGCGGCAGCAGGGGTCAGGAGCCAATTCGAATGCTGGGTCATGCCATCCCGGAAGCCATGAAACGTGCACGGCTCTACCGAAATATCGTGAAAGCAGCAAAAAGAATTGTGACGGCCCCCTAAGTTGAACGACTAAAAACAAAGGGTGCAGGTTGCTTTGTCAGATTCGCGAATAGATGTGGAACCAACGGATCGGGAATCATCGATTCCTGTTGATCAATGTGAGAACCCCAGGGTCCTCGCATTCGAGGAGATCGTCCGTCTGTACCAACGGGACGTTCGATCGTATGTCCGGCGGTACCTGGCCACTGACGATGTGGCGGACGATTTGGCCCAGGAAGTGTTCGTCGAGGTTTATCGAAGTTTGCCGAGATTCGAAGGTCGGAGTTCGCTCAAAACATGGATCATGGCCATTGCTCGCAACCGCGTGGGGTCATGGCTGCGCCAACAAACTCGGCAGATTCGCTGCCGCACAATCGATATCGAATCCGATCTGGTGCAGTACCAACTGGCGCAATGGCAAGACGACAACGCTACTTGCGAACGACAGTCACAACATCGCTTTGCGGACGGACAGACGGAAGAATTGACGCTGCTCAGGTTGTGTTTGCAACGACTAAAAGAGGAACATCGTGAACTCGTGCAACGATTTTATTTTGAGGGAATGAGTGCCGAGGCCATTGGGCAGGAACAAGGCCGAAATGCGGGAACCATTCGCATGACTCTCTTGAGAATCCGACAAGCGCTGGCCAAATGTATCCGCAATCATACAGCGAAAGGTTCCGACGATGAATGAGAATCACCAACATGCTGGTAACGGACATTCTGGAGAAGGAACGCGAGTTGAACCGCTCAGCTTGTGGAGTCGATGGGTGGCAGGCGACCCCCTAGGTTCCGAGGAGATGAAACAACTGCAAACGGCGCTGCGCGAGGACTTGTCATTTCGCCAGGCAGTCATGAACGAGCGCCGAGTCGAAAGGTTATTGCGCTTTGACGCTCTTTTTGCACAGACGGAAGCGTTTTTTGCTGCGGGAGTATTAAAACGATGTCGTGAAGGTGCGACCGCAAATAGTCCAGGTGACTCGGCAGGTAGCAACACCATCCCAAATCGTTCACTCTCCCAACCACACCCGATAGAAATCAATGTGCGGCCGCGCGCATGGCGGGATTCGCAAACGCGACGGCGACTCGCAGACCGCAAGTTACCCGCGCGACTGGCCCTGGCGGCAGTCGCGTTGTTGATGGCCGGAGGCGTGGGCTTAGGGTGGTGGTTTCGCGCGGAGCTATCATCAGGTGCAGGGGCGATTGTCAAAGACGATTCGCAACACGTCTCACCACAACCTTCCGGCGACCTTGTTAATGAGCAGATTGTTCGGGAGCCGAGTCCGAACCTCGCCGAGCAATTGATCCCGGAAAAGCAGCTCGAGCCAGCAGTTGATTTGACGCATCAATCACCGGATACACGCTTCTCAGAGGGCGAGCGCCAGCCACCGGTCTTTGCCACTCTGACTGGTATCAAACGGGCGACAGAAGGGGGACCTTTCTCCGTGGGAACGACGTTTGGTGACGGGGACATCAGGTTCGAGTCCGGTGATTGGCAATTGACAATGACCAGCGGCGCAGTAGTCGAAGTATTTGGTCCCAGTCGGTTGGAACTCCTCTCCGACAATTCGCTCATGTTGATTGAAGGTGAACTGTCAGCCACTGTCCCCACATCGGCTCAAGGTTTTTACGTTTTGACACCGTCCGTCATGGTAATCGACTTGGGGACGGTCTTCGATGTGGCGGTCCATGACCAGGGGACGACTGAAGTGGAAGTGCGTCAGGGGCGAGTCGCGGTTTCGTCGCGGGAACCTGTGACACAGCAACAATGGCACTTGGATGCCGACGGGCTTTATCAGCTCGCTTTTTACTCACTACCCCCGTCTTCGAAATCGCCCGAGTCGCAGCCGATTGCGTCTCTGGCCAAAGACCAATCAGGCCACAGCGCGGGGGCGATTTCGCTGGACGGTCGGACGATCAAATTTAACGACGAAATTGTATTCGCGACGGTCCGCGACCAGGTCTTTCAGGGTATCCTGGAATCCCCGGAACACACGGCATCCTCCTGGAAAGATTTCGTCGATTCGACCGCGAGTCAACCTGAGCCTTCCGGATCCGTATTGATCAATGGCGTTCAGTTTGAGTTCGGCAATTGGAACGAAGCCATTCTGGCTCAGCATCGATTGCGACAACTGTGGATGCCGCCTTACGGAACAGGGCAGGGGGTTGGCCAGCCTGATCAACGGCAACTTCCCCAGGGTGTGCCGCCCGGCATGGGGCGAGGTTCAACAGGGTTTCGTGGAACTTTGATGATCAACGGCCAAGAAAGGAGCTTTGAGTCTGCCGAGCAATACCAGGCCGCAGTGCGCGAACTCCTGGGACCTGCTGCTGAGTTTGGCTTTCGTTTTGATTGGCAAAGATAAAAGGCAGCCGTTCACGGACGTTTGCAGAACATTCTGAATGAAGAACCATTGAGGACAATGGTTCTACAATGTCGTTATTGCGCGCAGCGGAAACCGATATGAGACGTTCCCGTGTCGGGTGGCATCCCGCGACGGGCTGCCGGGCGATAACTTTCACAATAGTCCGGGTGACAGAGAAACGAACCCCCTTTGATCAAACGCCGTTCCACACCGGGGGCCGTCGGCGGTGAAGGGTCGCCCGGAATCCAGACTCGCCCGGCACCGGGCGGAGGATGAACGGGATCGACGCACAGTTCTGGTTGATCTGAGCGCAGTACATAAGTATCGGCGGCATAAATATCGGTGCACCAATTCCACACATTGCCTCCCATATCATGGAGTCCAAATCGGTTCGGTGGAAAATGGCCGACAGGAGACGTCCCGGCAAAACCATCCTCGCGCGTGTTGACCACAGGGAACTTTCCATCCCACCGATTCAACCGAATCTCGCCGCGCGGACGTTCTTCGTTTCCCCAGGCGTAACGAGCTCCTTCGAGTCCGCCTCGCGCTGCGAACTCCCATTCCGCTTCGGTCGGCAGGCGCTTTCCTGCCCAGGTCGCGTAGGCTACAGCATCTTCGAACGCGATATGAACGACGGGGTGATCTTCTCGACCGTTGAGCGTGCTTTCCGGTCCCTCCGGGTGCTTCCAATTGGCCCCCAATGTCCAGTGCCACCATTGCGACATATCGTCGAGTGGGACTTCACTTTCGGTCGGTCGGAATACCAACGAGCCAGGAGCCAATTGGTCATCCGGTGGCTTCGGCGTGCCGGGAGGAACCTGCTGTTTGATCTCTTCCCAATCGACAGGCCTTTCGGCAACCGTCACGTATCCAGTGGCCTCAACGAAGTTGGCATATTCGCGGTTGGTCACCGGGTGGATATCCAAAAAAAAACCAGATACTTGCACGCGGTGGGCGGGCCGTTCATTCACGAA
>DAOLCX010000169.1:0-6111 GCA_035327685.1 Pirellulaceae bacterium
CTGGTTGATGGCCAAGACGGTGGTCTGCGGTCTGGGTGTGGGTGCCATCGCCTACCACTTGGGGCGCGGTCCCAAGTACTCAACCACCGATGTCAGCCGATCCGTCACTTCCACCATATTGTGGGGAACTTTATTCGTGCTGGCCGTCCACTTTCTCTTCGCTCAAATCGAATTCAACGACCTGCACCGCTGACCGTCGTAGTGTTTTGTTCTAACCAAGAGCCTGTCCCAAAACCGGGGCGCCCACGTTGCCCAAGAGTTCACTCGCGTGGACTTCGGGCTTGAAATCGCAACCGTTCACGCTATCGATGGTCAGGCCTGGTTCTGGTGCGTTCCGCAAGTCGTCTTGTTGCGGATCGAAACCCTGCACATGCGCAGATCGATTCGTCCAAGCTACCACGTTTTGTCGAACGACTTGCTCCACGTACCCTACATTGCGTGAACCGTTACGATTAAATGAACCGTTTTGATTCCAGAAGCGCCACAATGCGGGCTACGCATTCTTCCAAAGGGGTGGCGTGGGTGTCGAGTGTGAGGTCCACCTGTTGCGGTTTCTCGAAATGGATCGGGCCCGATACCGCCACGTCGCTGTCAGCTTCGGATGTTGAGTCGGTCGCGCCATCGCGTTGAAGATGCACCACAACAAAGCTCTCTTCGCCCACTAATTCAGCCGCCCGGCGGCGTGTCTCTTCTCTAGGAGCCACCAACGCGACAATGCAGATCAAACCGGCCTGGTTGATCAGCTTGGCGACCTCGGCCGCCCGGCGCACGTTTTCGGAGCGCGCTTCATCGCCAAAACCCAGATCGCGACTCAACCCCAACCGGAAATTCTGTCCGTCGATGACGGTCACGCTCCGACCGGAATCGAACAGTTGACGTTCCAGAGCATACGCCACCGATGACTTGCCGCTGCCGGGCAATCCGGTCAGCAAGATCGTCGCCGCGCGTTGCCCATACCGCAACTGGCGTTCTTCAGAAGTCACGTGACTGGCCTGACTCACCAACGTCTGGCTCACCGGTGAAGCATCCCAGAAATCCCCGCGGCGTTCACTGGTTTCACGGTCCAGAATCATCCCGGCTCCCACCGTGGCATTGGTGATGCGATCGATGACAATAAAAGCACCTGTCGTTCGATTTCGGCGATATCCATCAAACACCAACGGTTGACTGAGGGACACTTTGCAACGGCCAATTTCGTTCAGCTTCAGCGCCGGAGTTTGCATGCGATGCAGCGTGTTGACATCGACGCGATAACGGAGGGTCGCCACCATACCTGCCGCCGTGTGGGTCGTTTGCTTGAACAGGTACTGCTTACCCGGGACCAGCGGTTGATCGTGCATCCAGACCAGCATGGCTTCAAATTCATGTTGGACTTTAGGCAAGTTTCCGGGGCGAACAATCATGTCGCCGCGACTGACATCGACTTCATCGCGCAATGTGATCACAACAGACTGGGGAGCAAATGCCTCTTCCAATTCACCTTCGCGCGTGACAATGCTCTTGACCGCCGTCGTCTTCCGCGACGGCAGAATCATCACATCTTCACCCTGGCGAATGATCCCGGAGGCCACGGTGCCGGCGAATCCTCGGAAGTTTAAGTGCGGGCGGATCACATATTGCACGGGGAATCGGAAGTCCTCCAGATTTCGGTCCGAGCCGATATACACTGTTTCCAGAAAGGACATCAAGGTGGGGCCTTGATACCACGACATGCGGGTACTGGGATCGACCACATTGTCACCATGCAGCGCCGCGATGGGGATGAAATGCAGATCGGGAATATCCAAGCGCGTGGCAAATTCTCGGTATTCCGTGCGAATCCTCTCGTAAACGGATTCGTCAAACTGAACGAGGTCCATTTTGTTGATGGCCACCAGGATATGTCGAATGCCCAGCAGGGACACGATGAAGCTGTGCCGCCGCGTTTGTTCTAATACGCCGTGCCGCGCGTCGATCAAAATGATGGCCAAATCCGCCGTCGAAGCGCCCGTCGCCATATTCCGCGTGTATTGAACGTGGCCAGGCGTGTCGGCGATGATAAACTTTCTTTTGGACGTGGAGAAATATCGATAAGCGACATCGATGGTAATCCCCTGTTCCCGTTCGGCCTTAAGGCCATCCGTGAGCAGAGCCGGGTCGAACGCGCCCCCCGTGGTTCCGTGAACCAACGAATCTTTTTCGATCTTCGCCAGTTGATCTTCGTAGATCATTTTAGAGTCGTACAGCAGCCGGCCGATCAGCGTGCTCTTGCCGTCATCGACACTGCCGCACGTGATAAAACGGAGCAGTTCCTTCCGCTCGTGCTCAGCGAGGTATGCGTGGATGTCGGTAGCGATCAAATCAGAATGGTGCGACATGCTGGATCCAGACTAAAAATACCCCTCGCGCTTTTTTTCTTCCATACTTCCTTCGTCATCGTTGTCGATCAACCGGCCCTGACGCTCACTGGTGGTTGCCAGCAACATCTCCTGGATGATCTCCGGCAAGGTGCTGGCGGTGGACTCAATTGCCCCCGTCAAGGGATAACACCCCAGCGTCCGGAATCGAACAACTTTCTCCTGCACCTGTTCGCCCGGTTTCAGTTTCATCCGTTCATCGTCCACCATAATCAACGTCCCATTGCGACTGACGACAGGGCGCGGTGCCGCAAAGTACAGGGGCACGATCGGAATCTTCTGCAAGTGAATGTACTGCCAGATATCCAACTCCGTCCAATTGCTCAGCGGAAAGACTCGAATCGATTCGCCCGGGTTGACGCGGGCATTGTACAGGTTCCACAGTTCCGGCCGCTGGTTCTTAGGGTCCCAACGATGGTGTTCATCGCGGAACGAGAAAACGCGTTCCTTGGCTCGCGATTTTTCCTCGTCGCGACGGGCGCCTCCAAAAGCCGCATCGAACTGATATTTCGTCAACGCCTGTTTCAAGGCTTCCGTTTTCATGACCGTCGTATGCTTACCGCTGGACTTGAAAGGATCAATTCCCAGTTTCAGTCCCTCTTCGTTGACATACCGAATCAACTCCAAGCCCAGTTGTTCTTTGACCAACGTGTCGCGCAACTCGTACATAGCGCGAAATTTCCAGGTAGTATCCACATGCATCAAGGGAAACGGCGGTTTGGCCGGATGAAATGCCTTGAGCGCCACATGCAGCATCACGGCTGAGTCCTTGCCGATCGAATACAACATCACCGGGTTTTTAAACTCGCTGGCCACTTCGCGGATTATGTGAATGCTCTCCGCTTCAAGCTGTTTTAAATGGGTGAGCTGGTAACTCGACATCCTTTGGGCCTTAGTGTCATTGCTGTAAACAAAAAGGCCACCGCGGGATGGCCTGGTCTTCAATCGCCGTCAACTTTGGACTGAAGTTCCAGTATAAAAGAAGTCTGTTCGTTCGACAACGGAGAGCCATTGGCGGAACGCGGCCAGAACTGCCAAATGAAGGCCCCCTAAACGTTATATCTGGCGCAACAGTATCGGTTGGTTGGCATGCGCGATGGTTAACGATCGATGAGTTTAAACATCTCGACCACTTTCTCGCGATGTTGGCTGCCGAAAATCAGCACCATCAATTGCGTGACGATTTGCCGTTCATCGGCAGAGAGATACGCTTCGCCGCCACCCAGTTGACTGATTTCGACGAACGACGGAAGGGGCTCTGGTTTGCGGCAGGTCACGGTGCTGATCGTACCGCCGCGGCGCCGGAAATCACTGGCCAGTTGTAAACAACGGACTTGACTCTGGCTATGCGGCGGTGCGTCGCCAAAGAGCAGAATGATCTTTCGCGCCTGGCGGCGAAACTCGTTGTTCTGAATCGACCAGGCCAAACCCTCATCCACCGCTTCCGGCTCGTCCCCTCCGCCTGCAGCGTGCACAGATTCCAGAAAAGTCACGAGTTGGCCCAGCTCATTCGTGAGCGGAACCCCTTTCACCACGTACTCATCGCCGTGATCCCGGTAGGTACATAGTCCGATCCGGGTTTTGGGCACAAGCTGCAATAGTGCCGACCCGATCCGCTCAATCTGCCGTTTGACCTGCTCGATTTCTCGTCCCATGCTGGCCGTGCTGTCAAAAGTGATCACCAAGTCGAGGCCATCCGCTTGAAGCTGTGCAATCAGAATGCCGAATTCGTCTGCTGCACCAGCGGGCAGACTCGAGCGCGGGCGCCACTCGTGGTCTGCCGTTGAACTCCACCCTCCACCGATAGCGCCAGGGTTGCGATCGGTTTGCCAGACATCCTCGAGCCGCTGTAGAGTTGATTGCCCATCGGAAGCCAACTCGTTCCACGTATTACGTTCTTCTTGAGTGACTTGCTCAAGCCGCCAAGGCGAATCAGCTTCTGCCAATTCTTCGCGCTGGACGACGACTCCCAATTGGATTTCCTCACCTTGTCCCCACAGGCCCTCGGCATAGGATCGCCAGGGAGCCAGCGCCAAGGCTGCCAAGACAAACAGATGGATGACGACGGCCACCATTCCCGCAAATATCCGATCCATCCACCGCAAAGGATAAAAAGTTGCGTGACGCTCCGCAGGGGTGTCGCCGTGTACCAAACGGGGAATGACCAAAGTCGCTCGGCAATGCGGGCACTTTCCGCGCGTGCCAAATTGCTCTTTGGTTACAGAAAAAGACTGGCCGCAATGATTGCAAAAAAAGTTCATGACGTTTCGGCGGTCCATGATGCCCTTGGTCGTCGAGCCACGGGCGTTCTGCGATGGAACGCGTCCACTCAAGCTCCATCTTTAGACGCTTCACACTGGCAGAAACTCAGTTTGAAACCGTTCCAATACCCGACAACGGCAACGGCCGCGTTTCCGCCAGTGCCACGCATTTGCCAAAGTTCCACTCAGCCCGTTTCTAAAGGCCCTGCTCCACCCATCCCGCGGCTATTCTTCCGTCGTCTTGCGGCGCGTCAATCCGGCTCGATCCAACAGCGACTGACCAAACATGTTCTCGATCATGTCGTCTTGAGGAGGCGTCCCGACAGCGCCCAATTCCGCAGGTTCATACCGAACCTCAAATTCGTGTTTGGCGACTGACAAAATCACACCGGGATCGACGCGGCGGCGGATACCAGCCACGATCCGTTTGCCATCGATGCGGACTCCGTTCTTCGAGCTGAGGTCCCGCACAAACCAGTACCCTTCGTCAATCTCCATCAAGCAATGATGCCCAGACACGTTGGCAAAATTTAAGACAACATCGCAACCCTCACGGCGGCCAATTCTCAGCCGTTTCTTGAGCAAGGGGATCGGGTCGCCACCGCCAACCGGGATTAACTCGCCAAACATCGAAATGAACTCACGAATGAAGTAAATAGAGCGACGTCTTTTATTAGTGTATTCGCGCTGAGTTGACTCGTCAAACCGGCCAACGCTATGAGGGCTCATCTTAAACTTCGATTCAAGATACAATAGCGACGAAACATCGGAATCCATCATGGAAAAGCGGTCTCTTACACCTTTTTTGCGGTATTACCATTACGGTGCGTACTTGCGGGAGCGTTTCGGTTGCCGTGTCCAGCGCGTCAGCGTGGATGCCGGACTGACCTGCCCGAACGTCGATGGAACAGTGGCGCTGGGTGGTTGCACGTTCTGCGACAACCGGAGTTTTAGCCCCAGTCGCCGCATACCCCGCCGCGATATCGTCGCTCAGATCGACGAAGGAATTCGCCGCCTCAAACGCCGCTATCCCAAGTGTGATCATTTCATGGCTTATTTTCAGCCGGGAACCAATACGTACGCGGCGGTCTCCAAACTCAAACCGATGTTCCAATCCGCATTGAGCCACCCTCAGGTCGTCGCGCTGGCAATCGGCACGCGTCCCGATTGCGTGCCGGATGAGATGTTGAATCTGCTGGCCGAATTGGCGCAGCAAACTCATTTGACTGTCGAATATGGGATGCAGACGATGCATGACCGCTCGTTGGACTGGATGAATCGGGGGCATCACCACGATGCGACGGTTGAAGCCATGCAGCGCAGCCGCGGATTGGGTTTTGAGATTTGTGCCCACATTATGTTGGGGCTTCCCGGCGAGTCCCGGGACGACATGCTGGCCACCGCGCGGGAAGTTGCCCGATTAGGATTTGACGCCGTCAAAATCCACAATTTAT
>DAOLCX010000170.1:0-6095 GCA_035327685.1 Pirellulaceae bacterium
CAAGGCGGCTGACAGGATCATGAGTGAAACGGGCAAGGGACACGTAGCGGTGGTTGGCGGCGGGTTGGTGGGGCCGCTGCTGGCCGTGATGATGAGCCGAGCTGGATACGATGTTGATGTTTATGAGCGCCGTCCCGATCTGCGCAAAACCACAATATCCGGCGGGCGATCCATTAACCTGGCTTTGGCGGAACGGGGCATTTACGCGTTGGCGTCAGCCGGTTTGATCGAGCGCGTGAAGCCCTTGTTGATCCCGATGGCCGGACGGTTGCTGCACCCACTTGGGCAGGCGACTGAGTTTACACCCTATGGTCAATGGCCGGGCGAGGTCATATTTTCAGCGTCGCGAAGTATCCTGAACCAGGTTCTGCTGGCCGCAGCGGATGAATCTCCACGGGTTCGCTTGTTCTTCGAGCACGAATGTGTGGGGATCGATGTCCAGCACCAGACTCTGCAGATTCGTGAACCTTCATCAAAACAGATCACACATGTCAATTACGAACGAGTGATTGGAACGGATGGAGCGAATTCTGCCGTGCGGTCGGCGATTGTAGCAGCGGGCGGTGGCGAATGGCGATATGAACCCCTGGACCATGATTACAAGGAGTTGACCATTCCCGCCGGGTCAAGCGGTACTCATCTCATGATGCGGGATGCTCTGCACATCTGGCCCCGACATGGCTTCATGCTCATTGCACTGCCCAATCTGGACGGCAGTTTTACGGTCACGCTATTTTTGAATAAGGAAGGAACACCCAGTTTCGCCGAATTGACCGACGCCACATCAGTCAACCGTTTCTTTGACGAGTATTTTCCTGACGCCAAGGGCTTGGTACCCGATTTGGCCGACGAGTTCTTTCGCAATCCCACGGGGGCCCTGGGAACGGTTCGATGCTCCTGTTGGTCAGCGGGCGAGCGGGCGTTGTTATTGGGAGACGCCGCGCATGGAGTCGTCCCTTTTCATGGGCAAGGGATGAACGCTGGATTCGAGGATTGCCGCGAATGGATGGAGGTTTTGGAATCGACAAACCACAACTGGCATGAGGCCATCGAACAGTTTACGATTAGGCGCATTCCTCAAGCCAACGCTATCGCTGACCTCGCGTTGGAGAATTATGTGACGATGCGAGATAGCGTCCTCGATCCCCATTTTCAACTCAAACGGCAAATCGGTTTTGTATTAGAGCGCCGATTCCGCGACCGCTTTATTCCCCTGTACTCGATGGTCATGTTTCACCACGAAATACCGTATGCCACGGCGCGGAGACGCGGGCAGATTCAGGATCAAATACTCGATCAATTGACGGCCCACATCGATCGATTGGAGGATGTCGATTGGCCATTGGCGGAACAATTAGTGGTTCGCACCTTATCCCAGTTACCAATAGAAAGCGTAACATTAGGCGACTTCGCCGCCTCTGCCGTTTAACGGTTATCCCAAGCCACCGCCCTGGCAACTGCTCTGTTTGATCTAACAGTTCGAACTGGCCGTCAACATTTATCGCCCAGCCGAAGTTGACGGCGCGAGAAACGACTCATCAGCAACTGATTTTCGACTTCAGATTTGTATTTGAAATCTGAGATTTGCGATTTGACGTCAACCTGGGAGGTATCACTTCAGCTGCGGGGCTCTTCCTTCCTACGCTTAAAACGGAAAGCGACGACAACATAATATCTTGTCCCCGCATTCCAGACCCACGGATGACTGGTGGTGACGGATTCGATCTCCCCTTTGAGTGACGGCTCGGATTCAAACAGACCTTGCAGTATTACTGGATTCAGCCCGGTAAAAAAATTCTGTTCGGAAATCGCCCGATTCAATAGCGGTTGCAATCCCGCGCCAGCTTTCGACGGAATCTCGGGGAGCGTGTCGCTGGAAACGACGTCGGTAAACAGCAACCCGACTCCCCCCGGACGACAAGCCGCGACGACCAATTCCAAATGGCGAAGCCGCAAGGCTTGGATAATCGGTACATAGACGGCTTCACCCATCGGACCTAACGTATCCAGAACATGCTGGACAACCTGACTGAACATACACGTGGAGGCCACCACGTCGAAACCTGCCCCCAAGGCATTCCAGTTGAACTCTTTAATTTGTCGGTGCAGCGCTTCGAGATCAACTCGCGCTGGATCGCTCATTTGTGAGCATTCGATGAGCAGTTGATGCACTCCGGTCACGTCGAATCCACCATGCGCGTGAATACGAGCGGACTGGGCGACCTGCTGTCGATGGATACCATGTTCGATGGAACTGGTGTCGATATCGACTAAATGGACTTCTCGAAATGCGGACAACAACGATTGCAAATTCAGGTCCTGGCAGTGACCTGCGCCGACTATACAACAGCGATCTGCCGGACTGTTCTCCATGGCGCCGACGATCGCGCGGGTGACCACCTGGCGATGGTACTCCGGGCTGATCATCATCGCGCGTTGCAGGAGGTCGGTTTCCTGTAGTGGCGATCCGACAAACTGATAGTCCGCAGACATAGTTAGTCACGCTTGGCGGGTTGTGGCCGATTGGGAGGAACCACCAACACATAATGTGCCCGGTCGCGCCGGCTGGCGGGGACAAAGTCATCTGATGACGACGCGCTTTCCATGGTTACAATGACGATACGCGCCAGGCGTTGACGCTGCACCAACCGGTCGGCGGTCCCCAAACCAAAATCGCTGTGGAATTTCCCGCATAAATGGACTACTAACACGCGACCGTGGCGGTTCGTGTCCATGAAGTCCGCGATTGACTCCGCCATCGCGTCATCTTTCAGGCATTGTGCCGCGTACATTTTGCGCACTGCATCGCCGGATTCGGCTCCTCCATGACCTTGCATCACTTCGGCAAACTTATCCCAGTATCGATCGCTCGGTGCGGTCGTCCAACGCGGTCGCCAAGCTTCTGGCTCGCCGTCGATAGACTGGCCGCGCGCCGTTTGACTCGCCAGCGGACGCGGGACATTGGCGGCGATCACCCGGATTCGTTGGCGGCGAGCAAATTCGATGATCGGCCGATAATGTTGCCGATAGTTAGGCCACTGGCGAGATTTTGCCAAAAACTCTTCTTCAGACATTCGGCCAGCCAGATAGTCGTCCAAGACACCTTGGACGTCTCGTTCAAACATCTCCATGCTGATGGCCAGGCGAACACCTTGGCGGTGCAAAGCTCGAATGATGGAAAGTTGCCAGGCATGCCCCGCATCGTTGTCGTGCTCTTCTCCCAAAAACACGACATCGTCGTCGGCTACGGCAGAAGCGAAGTCTTCTGCGGTCAAAACCTTGCCATCGCGTGTATGAAATAAGGTCCCAGACCACCGGGGGGACGATTGGCCAAGTATCTGCACCGGCGACAGCGCGATTATCGGAAATGCGAACGAAATCGACAAAAACAACTTCGTCGCCAACCCCATGACCCTGTACATGCCAGATTCCTGCCTTTCACTCACCATCGAAACACGTCAAATCGCCCTATTTTATTATTCTGATGTATGAGTGTCGATTTCGATAGTCTCCGGCGCGACCGCGGTCAAATCGACTCCGTTAAACTGTATGGATTGGCGGTTTTTTGCGGCTCATTACGGTGGACGCGGTCAATTCGACAAATGCAAATCAATCCGTTTATCGCGACGATAACCAAAATGAGGGTGAATTTATGACACATTTGCACAGGCTGGTTTGGATTGCTGGACTTTGGGTATGCGCAATGGTGCCGGCGGAAGTCGCCCTTGCACAACAAGGCCAACCTTTGCCCACGCCACTGGTCATCATGGCGTCCGAACCCCGACTCGATGCGCTGGAATTCGACCTGCACCAACTTGCCCTCAACTCGCAAGACCCAGAACCAGAAGGCGATCGTCACGTGCAGGACTCGCTGTTTCGCCCGATTCAACAGATTTCCTTGGAAATCAACAAGCATCGGGGGCAGGTGCCCGAAGATCGCGCTGCCCAGCTAATACAGCAGATCGAAAACCGCTGGCCGTTGTTTGAACCAAGTTACTCGATATTTTGTTGGGAAGCGCCGAACATAGGCTATCAGCCGTTATATTTTGAAGACGTTGCATTAGAGCGATATGGTCAAACCTGCCACCCAGGTCGGCAAGTTGTCGCCTCAACAGTCCATTTTGGAGCGTCCTTCTTAACTTTACCCTACCACCTGATGATCGATCCCTCCTGGAACTGTGAATCGCCTTATGGCTATTGCCGTCCCGGTGATATTGCTCCTTGCACTCGCCCCCGCTTCTTTTACCGCTGGTAGCCGCGTTTGCCACAACGTGGAAGTCGCCCCGCAATCCACGCTCTGGCAAGCGTGGCGACCCGAACGTTGAACATTTACAGGACAGATTTGTTCTACCGCTGTCCCTGACGAACTTCCGTCAACCGCTTGGCAACGATTGTCTTGATCGCCAAGTTGCCGCGATCGTTAAAGGTCAGCCTTGAACAAGCCCGCTATGATCAATCCGACAAACAGGCATCCAAAGATTCCCGTCACCGAACAAACTGCCAGAACAACGAGTGCGCTTAGGCCGGCAATCCAAAGTCTTGAGTCGAATTTCGATATGACCAAATAAAAAAGTCAAACAGCCCAGCAAAATTCCGCCGATTAGGCCCATTTTGTTGACCTCCAAACACGTGTCAAACTGAGTACTGAGAATTCGGTACTGAGTATTGAATATTGGGTACTCCACCCTTAGACGAACCCGTCCGTGTCAGGATATTTTCGGTCCGGCATTTCGCACGGCGGGGCTGGCTTGGTCTTCGTAAGTTCGGAAATTTGCCGCAAATTGCAGGGCCAGTCGCCTTGCTGTTTCGGTAAATTTCTGTTGGTCTTGCCAGGTGTTTCGCGGGTTCAGAATATCCGTCGGCACATGGGGGCATTGTTTTGGGAACGACAGCCCGAACACAGGGTCTGTGTCGAATTCGACGTGGGCCAATGCTCCGTCGTGGATCGCATCGATAATAGCCCGTGTATGGGCCAGTTTGATGCGCGATCCCACACCTGCGGAACCGCCTGACCAACCTGTGTTGACCAACCAACAATCGGCTCGATACTTCGTCATTTTCTCGGCCAACATCTCCGCGTATTTGGTCGGGTGCCAAACCAGGAATGCGGCCCCAAAACAAGCTGAGAAGGTGGTCTGCGGCTCCGTGACGCCAACTTCTGTACCGGCGACTTTGGCCGTGTACCCACTAATGAAATGATACATCGCTTGTTCAGGCGTCAAGCGTGAAACCGGAGGCAAGACACCAAACGCGTCGCACGTCAAGAACACAATATTCCACGGGTGTCCGCCGACACAAGGAATTTTGGCATTGTCGATGAATTCGATCGGATACGAACAACGTGTGTTCTGTGTAATCGAGTCATCCGTGTAATCGACTTCTCGCGTGAGCGGATGCTGGACGGTGTTTTCCAAAATGGCCCCAAAGCGAATTGCGCGGTATATTTCGGGTTCTTTTTCCGGAGACAGATCGATGCACTTTGCGTAGCAGCCTCCCTCAATATTGAAGACCCCTTCGTCAGTCCAGCAATGTTCGTCATCCCCGATCAATTGACGACGCGGATCGGCCGACAATGTCGTTTTGCCTGTGCCAGACAAGCCGAAAAACAGGCTGACATCGCCCTCCTTCCCTTCGTTGGCCGAACAGTGCATCGACAACACGCCCCGTTTGGGCATCAAGTAATTCATGATCGTAAACACGCCCTTTTTCATCTCGCCGGCGTATTGAGTTCCGAAAATGACGAATTCACCGCTGTCGAAATTGAGGGCCACACAGGTATCCGAACTCACACCTGGAATCGAGCGGTCAGCCGGAGCGACGCCCGCGTTGAAGACCACAAAATCAGGTCGACCAAAGCTGACTAGTTCGCTGATGGTCGGGCGAATTAACATGTTGTGCATAAACAGCGCATGGTAAGCGCGCGTACAAACGATGCGAATCTTCAGACGGTGTTCCGGGGCCCACCCAGCAAATCCGTCCACGACATACAAACGTTCCGCCCGGTCCAACACTTCGACGGCCTGATTTCGCAGCAAGTCAAACGATGTTTCGGAAAACGGGATATTGACGTCGCCCCACCACACATCATCGTGAAC
>DAOLCX010000171.1:0-6087 GCA_035327685.1 Pirellulaceae bacterium
AATTTCTCCAGCGTCGGGGACTTCCTGAGGCCGGTGAATTTCCAGCATCCGACCATCGCGAGTCACAATTTCATACGTGACATTGGGAGCCGTCTGCACCAGATCAATATCTGCTTCGCGCTCCAATCGCTGCTGCACGATCTCCATGTGCAACAACCCCAAAAATCCGCAGCGGAAGCCAAAGCCCAAAGCGTCGCTGGATTCGGGTTGGAATTCAAAACTGGGATCGTTGATGGACAACTTGGTCAAAGCGTCGCGCAGTTCCGTGAAATCCTGCCCGTCCGATGGATACAGTCCACAGTACACCATCCGCTTGGGTGGGTGGTAGCCGGGGAGCGCTTCCGCCGGTTCGCCCTGACCGACACTGACAGTATCGCCTATGTGGACCTGATCCAGAGACTTGATATTACATATCAGATAACCTACCTGGCCGGCCGACAACGACTTGGCAGGCGTTTGTTTGGGACGGAAATGGCCGAGTTCCTGGACTTCATGCACGGTATTTTTCTTGAGCAGCCGAATCTTCTGGCCTTTTTGTACCTGACCGTTCATGACGCGGACATAAGTCACGGCGCCGCGAAACTCATCGTAGTGCGAATCGAACACCATCGCTTGCAACTTGGCCTTCGGATCGCCTGTGGGGGGCGGGATGCGCGTGATCACGGCTTCGAGCAGGGTTTCAATGTTGACGCCGGTTTTGGCACTAACTCGGATGATCTCCTCCGGGTCGATACCCAGAGACTGCTCCATTTCCAAAGCTACATCGGCCGAGCGTTCATGTTTGAGATCGATCTTGTTGATGACCGGAATGATCTTGAGTTCATGGGCCATGGCCGCGTAAGCGTTGGCGACGGTCTGCGCTTCCACGCCTTGAAAGGCGTCGGCCAGCAATAAGGCCCCTTCGCAGCAAGCCAGACTGCGCGACACTTCGTAATGAAAGTCAACATGGCCTGGTGTGTCGATCAGGTTCAGTTCATATTCCTGGCCTTGAAACCGGTAGCGCATCGTGACGGCGCGGGCTTTGATCGTAATACCGCGCGCCCGCTCTAATTCCAGGTCGTCCAGATGCTGATCTTGCATCGCCCGCTTTTCGACAGTCCCGGTAAACTCCAAGAGCCGATCGGCCAGCGTGCTCTTGCCGTGGTCAATATGCGCGATAATGCAAAAGTTTCGGATGTACTTAGATTCAATGGTTGCAGACATTGTTTTTATGGTTTCGCAAATTCCAGTCTGGCCAGCCCGGCAGCTCCGATCAATCCGGCATCGGAGCCTAAAGTGGCGTAGTCAATGATGAGGTTTGCCGCGATAGGTGGAAACACCCACTGGTTTACGACAGCGGCGACTCGCGCTAAAAAGGCTCGCCCGATGACACTTTCATGGCCGCCAAACGTCATAGCCCCACCCAATAATACAGCCTGCGGGTCGATCAGGTGCACCGCCAAGGCAATTCCTCGCGCCAAATAATCGGCCGTGTCGTCCACCAGGCGGGTTGCGAAGCGATCCCCAGCCGCGGCTGCCGTCCCAATCTTTCGCGCTGACAGTGGTTGAAAGTCCGCTTGACCCAACATTGAATCGGGGTAGTCGGCCAGACATTCTTGAGCTCGAGCGACCAGGCCTGTGGCGCTGGCATAGGCTTCCAAATGCCCCAGTTGGCCGCATCCGCAGCGGCGGGCTTCCGGCGTCCAATCGATCGTCAAATGCCCGATTTCGCCACCCAAACTGTGGGCGCCGGCGACCAACAGGCTGTCAATTATGATGCCGCCGCCAATGCCGGTTCCCAAGGTCAAAAACAGCAAACTCGAATAATCGCGGGCGCCGCCGACCCAAAACTCACCGTAGGCGGCCGCGTTGGCATCGTTGGCAAACGTCACTGGCAATTCTAATTCGTTGGCAACTGCGTCTTTAATTGGGAAACGCCGCCAACCCGGCAAGTTGGGTGGCTCCAAAATCATCCCGCGCGGAATGTCCATCGAGCCCGGCGTCCCCAATCCGGCCGCCACAACTGATTCGCGCGCCACATGGGTGCGACTTAACAACGTGGTCACATGGTGTCGCAGCCGCGCAAGCCATTCCGTTGGGCTGTGCTGGGCATGTGTTGGGAACGAATCTGCGACCACGACCTGGCCAGTTTCCGTAACCAATCCCAGTTTGGTGTTGGTCCCGCCCACATCAATTCCCAAATACAGGGATGGTCGCTGAGTGATTGACGATGGGTCCATGTTAAGTTCGGCAGTCGCGGTTCGATGTCAAATGTTAATCAGAATTTGCCACAATCGAATCGCCAGTGCCTCCGGCAATGGCAATTGCGGTTGCCATCGCCATCTCCCGTGTATGAGAAATGCTCAGCAGCACCTGGCCGATCCCGCGTTGCCGACAAGCCAGATGCGCCCCTCCGTGCAGTTGAGCGATCGGCTGCCCGCCGCCGACATTGATCACTTCCAAATCTCGCCAGGTCATGCCATGGGCCCATCCCACACCGATCGCCTTCAGCATCGCTTCTTTGGCGGCCCACCGGCCGGCAAAATGCATGGCGGCCAGATGATGGGAACCGCAGTAACGGATTTCCTCGGCAGTGAACACGCGGTCCAGAAACGTTTCATGATACTTATCGATCATGCGTTCGATTCGTTGGCACTCGCATAAGTCAGTTCCAATGCCCAGGACAGTCATGTATCGGCTCGATCAACGGGTTTCGGTACGGTGCTACTCGACCGTCACACTTTTGGCCAGGTTGCGAGGTTTATCGACATCGCAGCCGCGCAGAATAGCGATATGGTAGGCCAGCAACTGCAGCGGCACAATGGCCACTATCGGCTGCAAGAATTCGGGCGCGTGGGGAATAAAAATCACGTCGTCGGCAACCTGTTCAATCCGCTGGTCGCCTTCGGCGGCGATGGCGATTACCGGTCCACCCCGCGTTTTGATTTCCTCCAGATTGGACATGACCTTGTCGTAAATAAACCCAGTCGGCATGACAAATACGCTCGGCGTGTGGGAGTCGACCAAGGCGATGGGGCCGTGTTTCATTTCTGCCGCGGGATATCCTTCGGCGTGAACATAGCTGATTTCCTTCAGCTTCAGGGCTCCCTCCAAAGCAGTCGGGAAATTGTAATGACGCCCCAGATACAAGAAGTTATTGCAGTGGACGTACTTTTCCGCGATGGCGCGCACTGCGTCGTTGGTGCTCAAAGCCTGACGAACCCATTGGGGGACCTGGCGAATCTGGTCAATCATCTCGCGGCCATGGCTGTAACTGATATGACGCAACCGGCCAAAATGCAAAGCCAACATCGCCAGCGCCAGGCACTGCGACGTATAGGCCTTGGTTGACGCCACGCCGATCTCTGGCCCGGCGTGCAAATAAATGCCGCCGCTGGATTCTTGAGCAATCGAGCTGCCGACCACGTTGCAAATCGCTAACGTCAGGTAACCTTTGCGTTTCATTTCCTTGAGAGCCGCCAACGTATCGGCTGTTTCGCCGCTTTGAGTGATGGCAAACACCAACGTGTTTTCGTCCATAGGTGCGTTGCGGTATCGCAACTCACTCGCATATTCAACTTCGACGGGAATCTGAGCAATCTCTTCCAACAGGTACTCGCCGACCAGCGCCGAATGCCAACTCGTCCCACAGGCCGTCAATATGATCCGTTTGATGCGGCGCAACTTGTGTGGTTCCAAGTTCAATCCGCCAAACACGGCTGTCGCATCGTCGTCATTTAATCGCCCCCGCAACGTGTTCAGCAGCGACTCCGGCTGTTCGAAAATCTCCTTCAGCATGAAATGCTCGAAGCCGCCCAGTTCAACCTGGCGGTGGTCCAAGTCGAGTTCGCGCACGTCGTGTTCCACCACACCTCGATCGCGATGAGAGACTTCCAAGCTGTCCGCTGTCACCACCGCGACCTGATGGTCGGCCAGATAAACGATGCGATCGGTGTAGCCAATCAAGGGTGAAGCGTCGCTGGCCACAAATTGTTCGTTGTCGCCGATACCGACCACGAGCGGGCTTCCCAGCCGCGCACAGAACACGGCATCCGGCCACTCGCGAAACAGTACGACCAGTCCATAGGTCCCCCGCAATTGACCAATGGCGTCCTTGATTGCCTCCGTACCCAACGCGTGACCGCGCAATCCGGGCCGTTGGGTTCGCATCCGATGGAGTGACTCGTCAATCAAGTGCGCGATCACCTCGGTATCGGTCTCTGAAGAAAAGGCATACCCAGCCCGGATGAGACGGGCCTTCAGTTCGGCGTAATTTTCGATCACACCGTTGTGAGCCAACGTCAAAATCCGGTCGCGCCCACCAACATGAGGATGGGCGTTCGTTTCATTGGCTTTGCCATGTGTCGCCCATCGTGTATGTCCGATACCGATCCCGGAAGGCATCGCATCGCCATGCAGCTTTTTGGCCAATTGATGGATGCGGCCAGCGACTTTGTAAATATGAAATTGTCGCTCAGCATCCAATACGGCCAGCCCAGCGCTGTCGTACCCTCGATATTCCAAACGCCGTAAACCCTCAAGAATGAATTCTTGGGCCAGCCGCGGTCCGATATAAGCCACAATGCCACACATGCGGTGGATTGTAGTCAATCCATGGCGGCTTGTCATTGTCAAATTGAGTACTTTGCGTGCAACCCTGATTGTAGAACCATTGTCCTCAATGGCTCATCTTTGGACGATGGTGAGCCTAGCCTGGGTTTCAAACAGTTCAGTTGTTCTACAATGTCGTGAACGGTTAAGAATTTGTGTGATCGACAGTACCAGAATTTATGTCGCAACTCACTGCTGAAATCCTGGCTATCGGCGACGAATTGACGACCGGTGTAAGAACCGACACCAATTCGGCTTGGCTTAGCCAACGTCTGGCGGAGATCGGTTGGCGGGTCGTCCGGCACACCACCGTTGCTGATGAACATGCGGCCATCGTGTCTGCGTTTGCCGAAGCTGTCCAGCGCTCGCGGATCGTCATTTCAACGGGGGGGCTGGGGCCGACGGCCGACGATCTGACCCGCCAGGCTTTGGCCCAAGCGGCCGATGTGCCGTTGGTTCGTTGTACCGAACTTGTCGATCACATTCGTTCACTTTTCGCGCGATCCGGGCGCCCCATGCCGGAATCGAATCTGGTTCAAGCCGATTTGCCCGAAGGGAGTCAGGCGATTCCCAATGCGCACGGAACGGCTCCTGGAGTTGACATGCTGATTTCCAGACGCGGCCACGCAGCGCGTGTCTTTTGCCTGCCAGGTGTCCCCGCCGAAATGCGAGAGATGTGGGAACGCTATGTCGCGCCGGCGATCGCTGATTGGAGTGGCGACGGCCAGGTGTGGCTCCCTCACACCATCAACTGTTTTGGCGCGGGCGAAAGTCAAATTGAATCGATGCTGCCCGGTATGATCGACCGCCACCGGCAACCTCGTGTCGGCATCACGGCTTCGATGGCGACGATATCCCTGCGCATCACGGCATGCGGTCCCGATCAGGTGAGCTGTCGCCAGTCCATGCAACCGACGATCGACACTATTTATCGAGCGCTCGGCGATTTGATTTTTTCAGAAGGCGAAGCGACGTTGGCGGACGTGGTTGTTGAGCAATTACAAGCGTCTCGCCAGCGCATTGCGATCTGTGACGTGTTCCTGGGAGGAGACGTGGGCGCCGCCATTCAGGCCGCCGATCGAGACTCGAAGGTCCTGGCGGGTTCATTGTTTATTCCAAAGCTGCCCGAAAGCCCAAACGTTTCCTCGGATGATTGGTTAGCGGGGGCCGCACGCCGGGCAGCGGAAGATTTTGAAGCCGATATTGGCATAGCGATATCGCCCATTCGAGACCATTCCTCCTCGCCACCCACATTCGACGTCGCCGGTATTTTCGCAGATGAAGTCCGGATGCAGACATTTCCACATGCGGGCCATCCGGCTTTAATTCACGAGCGGAGTGTCAAACAGGTTTTGAATTTCATCCGCTTGACACTCAAACGGCAGAACCGCGAACTGTCATGAAAACGAGTAACCGTTCACGGGCACTGGTGGAAAAGCACGGTTGTCGTGAACGGTTGCGAGTACGGCACGAGGCAATTGCTGAATGGGCTTAATG
>DAOLCX010000172.1:0-6086 GCA_035327685.1 Pirellulaceae bacterium
ACACTCACAGGGTTTCGATCTTCAACAAGACGACTTGCGGAACGCACCAGAACCAGGCCTGGCCATAAATACCGCGAACGGTCAACCAATTTTTGTGTTGACCATTCGTTGGATTCTGACCTACAATCTCCTTCGCACTTCGGAACGTGTGATCGGTTGAGGCGGAACATGAATTGGGGCTTTTTGAATGCGAGGCAGGCCGCTGCCCGCAAGCCATTGCGCGAACTTCCTGCGCCCGAGCACCTGAATTATTCGCCACTCGAACCGCGACACTTGTTGGCTGGGATTTCGTTCGATCAGGCAACCGCGACCATTGTGATCGAAGGCTCCCATCAACCGGACCGGGTCATCGTCACGAACCCCAATGGCTCGTCTGTGAAAGTCACCTTTACGGGCGTGCAGACCGCGACGTTTAACTTGGGTTCCGTCGCGCGAATTCTTTTTCGAGGCTATGGCGGTGACGATCATTTTGACAATCGGACTTCGATTCCCAGTGTGGCTTATGGCCACGCCGGTAACGATACGCTCCTCGGTGGAAAAGGGAACGATCTGTTTTACGGCGGCGCAGGGAACGACATCCTGCGCGGTGGAGCGGGGGACGATGAACTCCGCGGCGGCGATGGGGACGACGAACTTTGGGGAGGGGCGGGAAATGACCTGTTGTTCGGCGACGGGGGCAACGACACATTGTATGGCGAGGGGGGCAACGACATCATCCGGGGAGGAGCCGGTAACGACCGAATTTTCGGCGGTCCCGGCGATGATATCCTGTATGGCGACGGCGGCGATGACGCGCTGTTTGGCGGACCCGGTATCGACAAACTCTACGGTAACGCCGGTAACGACGGCTTGTTTGGAGGAACCAATCAAGGCGATACACTCAACGGCGGTCCCGGTGCCGACCGCTTGTGGGCCTGGACCAATGATATCGTCTCCGGATTTCAAAACGTCGACGCTCGACTGAACTTGAAAAACGAAACGCACCAATGGACGAATCGAGAAGTCGAAGTCCTGGATGAAGCCTTTGAAATTCTCCACCGCCGCACGGCAAATACCATGCTGCTGCGCGATTCGCTCAGCAATGCTCCGATCATCATTGCCAAGGTCAACTCATTGCCCGGCGGCGGCATCGCCTCCAACTTCCTCAAAAAAACAACGACTCAATCTCAAAACGGGACCGTCGTCACCTACGAGCGGACATTGCGGTTTGCCGAATGGAACGAAAACCTGACCTCGGCAAATACGAACATGAAGTTCGCCGCCATCCACGAAGTCAGCCATTCCTGGGATACTCCAGATGAAATCAATAACCGGCTCCCCGGCAAAGGCAATTTGTGGAATCAATTCCTGGCCATCAGTGGCTGGACCAAAACCAATCCGAATTCACAACTCTACGAGCGATCCCTGGACGGCCAATGGTGGTACTTGAAGTCGGCCAAATTCGTTTTCAACTACTCGAAAACCAATCCTGCCGAAGACTGGGGAACCGTCTGGGAAATTATGTTTAACCCGGCACAAGCCCAAAAACAACAAACGGTCGCCACCAAAATTGCCAAGATCAACCAACTTCTCGACGCCATGTCCAGCTAACGGAAAAGCGCCAGTACCCGGTACCCAATACTCCCGATCCCTCCACCGCGGTGCTCAATCATCAAGCCCAATCCCATGCTGCCTGACCGCGTCCCGCCAGGGCACAAATTGCTCGCGAAACATCAATTCCAATTCTGCCTGCAGCTCTTCTAATGCTTCCGCCGCGATGGCGATCTGCTGTTGCTGTGTGGTTGTAGCCGCATAAGGGTTGTTGGCCAGTTCACGCGCCACACCCCCAGCACGCGCGGCAATTCCCGGCACAATGTCCACCGCCCGCGAAGATTTCAACGTGTCGCCACCCAGACGTTCTTGCATGTGGCCGATGGCCAACTCCATCGCGCGCGCTTGCTCATAAAGTGGCCCTGGTTGCGGCGAAGCGGCAATCAACTGCCGCTTGGCCTCGCTCAATTCCTCCATCAATCGACTCAATCGCCGCTGGGTCAACCGCAACTGCCGTTGTATTTCCGCCACACGCTGCTGCAAACTGACGAGTTGATCTTCATCGACGGAAGCCAAGGTCGAAGTCACGATCGAGCGAAGCACGAACTCAACGGAATCTCCTACGGGAACCACCGTGTTGCCGGCCAATCGAATCACTTGGGCTCGGTAAGTGCCCGGCGGAACCATCGGTTGAAACCCCGAATCCCCTGGATACTGACGGCGGAGATCCCAATAGACACGATGGATCCCTTTGTTCCTGGGACATTCGACACGATTGACCAATTGCCCCGCTGCGTCGGTGATCTCAATCATCAGTCGCGTGGGCTCTTCGTCGGCTTCCGCGCGGAGCGCATCCCAACTGGCAATTTCTGCATCGCGATTATCCTGAAGGGCTGCCGCTTCGCGCGCTTGACGCAGTTCGCGCAATGTGGAGTGGCTGTCGCGAACAAAAACGGTCAGCGCCGCGCCAAATGGAGGGTTGGGAGCCGTGAAATAGTCGTCGCCTTGAAACCCTTTCTCCGCGTTGAATCCGAAGTGATCGACCTGCCGATACCAGGGTGTCGGCCGCACTTCGAACAAATGCACTTCCCGCTCAGCAAACTCACGCCGTACCAACTGCCGCAGTGCCGCGTAGTCGTCGAGCACATAAATTCCCCGGCCAAACGTGCCGGCCAACAGATCATTCTCCCGCCGCTGAATGGCCAGGTCCCGAACAGGGATCGCGGGCATCCCCTGTCGCAGCTTAATCCAGGTTTCTCCAGCATTGAATGACACAAACACGCCATACTCAGTCCCCAGAAACAACAGGCGCGGTTCCACGTGGTCCTGTTCTAACCGCCAGACCAAATGCCGTTCCGGAAGGTCGCCGACAATCGAATCCCAGGTCCGCCCGCGGTCGCGACTGCGAACGACATACGGCCGGTAGTCGCCATACTTGTGATGATCGAAACAAGCATAGACCGTATCTGCGTCGTGGCGATCGGCTTTCACATCGTTGCAAAACGCGAACTCGGGCAGGCCGTAGATCTTGTCGATCTTCCGCCAATTCTGGCCGCCGTCTTCCGACACTTGGATCAGACCGTCGTCCGTGCCGACATACAACAAGCCCTCGACGATTGGCGATTCGCTGATGCTGGTGATGTTTCCATAGCGGCTCATCGCCATCAAATCGAATCCAGCGTCCATGCCCCACACGCGCCCCATCATGGGCAACGTCCAGCGGTCAACTCCGCGCGACAAGTCCGGACTGACCGTCGTCCACGAATCGCCCCGGTCATCGCTGCGATGCAAATAATTGCTCCCAAAATAAATCCGGGTGTGCGCATGAGGGCTGATCAAGATCGGCGCATCCCAATTAAAACGAAAATCCTCCTCGCCCTTGCCCGGACGCGGGCGGATGTCAATCGAGACCCCGGTGCTCCGATCCACCCGCCGAATGTATCCCTGCTGCGATTCACAATAGATGATGTTGGGATCGACCGGGTCCAGTGCGTTGTCATGCCCGTCACCTCCAATCGGCACGATCCAATCGGAGTTGCGAATGCCGTGAATGTTGTTCGTGCGGACGGGGCCGTACTGTGTGCTGTTGTCCTGAGTACCGCCGATTACATGATAAAATGGCTCATCGTAATCGACATCGATTTTGTAGAACTGAGTGATCGGCAAATTGCCAAAAAACGTCCAAGTCCTGGCAAAGTCGTTGCTCCGATAAACGCCGCCGTCCGTTCCTGCCAAGACAAAGTCTTTATTGCGCGGGTGAAAGACAATGGCGTGGTTGTCCACATGTTTCCAGCGTCCCTCGACATTGTCCCAGTTGCGGCCGCCATCGACGCTCCGCATCAACGCCGGATTGGCGTGGTAGGTCACATCAAACCGGTGCGGATCAACATAAATTTCCTGATAGTAGTGCGGACCAGTTCCACCGCTGACAAAACCACTCATGCGGACCCAACTTTCACCATGGTCGCTGCTGCGGTAAAAACCACCCGTGCGATTGGGCAACTCAATCGTGGCATACACGATAGCCGAATCGCGAGCCGACACTCCTAAGCCGATCTTCCCTTTGTGGTCGCCGGGGAGTCCGACTTTCAGTTCACGCCAGGTCTCTCCACCATCTGTCGATTTGAAGATTCCCGATTCGGGCCCTGTGTTCAACAACGCCCACACAGTTCGCTGGCGCTGATGACGGGCTGCATACAACACATCGGAATGGACGGGATCCATCACGACATCCGTCACACCAGTGTAAGGCCCACCCGCAAGAACCTGTCGCCAGGTTTGGCCACCGTCCGTGGACTTGTACAACCCCCGTTCACCACCCGCTGACCACAACGGCCCTTGTGCGGCCACCCATACCACATTGGAATCCCGCGGATCGATCAAGATTTTGCTGATGTGACCCGTTTCTTTGAGGCCACGATGCTCAAACGTCTTCCCGCCGTTGTGGCTGACATACACACCATCGCCATACCCGACATGCCGACCACCGACATTTTCTCCAGTCCCCACCCACACGGTGGCCGAGCGACTGGGATCGAGTGTCACACAACCGATCGAATAGGATCCATAGTGATCAAAGATCGGTTCCCAGGTCGTCCCCGCATTGTCTGTCTTAAAAACACCTCCCGATCCCACAGCCACATACCAGATACTCGGATCGGTGGAGTCGATGGCGATATCAGCAATCCGCCCTGACATCAACGCAGGCCCGATCCCCCGCCAAGAGAAACTCTGAAGCCATTCCGCCGGCACGTCACGCGCTGGGTCGCCGTCGCGCTCAGTTTGCCGCCCCATCACCAGGGGACCACCGACGGCCGATGCCATCACAACTCCCCAGATCACCAGTTTGCAAAACATGTTCACCTTCCTCATTCCAATCAGTCAACGCGCAGCGCCTCACCCGATGCGACTCCACGGCGTTCAACCATTCTGCTTGCGCCCTCTCACGGCGTCAAACGCCGGGCGGATCACCCTATCGTGGTCAAGAACCGGGCCGCTCCACACTCGGCGAATCTAACCGCAATTTCAACCGCCATGGCGCTCAACGGCAAGTCGCACGATTTGCTGCGGCGGGGCATCGAACATCATTTTTCGAACTTCTGTGACAAACCCGAGCGCGGCAATCCGCGCACCCGTGATGCCGTACTGAATTCGATGAACCGGCAAAGAGTTGGTTTGTGTCAAGACTCAACCGCTTGAAACAACCCCAAGCCGAAATGGCAGGCATACCCCAACACAACAGGTCCGCACACCGGTCGTGCAAACTGCAACCGCACTCCATGGCCACAGCGCTGAGGAGGAGGGGCGTGATCGAGACCTCGGTCGAACACAAATCCGCGAAAGAGCCTCGCGTCGATTGGCAATATTTCGACATCAGCCTCCGGAAATCCGCGGTTGACCAATTCCGCCCGGACTTGACCAATCAGACAATTCTTGCCACTTCGTTTGACGAACCGCGGCGCGACAAACGGCGTCAAACTTGCCCAAATCGCCGATCCGCACTCCCGCTCCCCCGACAACAAGCGTTCAACCCATGAGTTCAAACGACGTTGGTCCGATACGCGGACTTTGAGCCAAGGACGCCCGTGAGATCCAAACAGCGTGCGCAGTGAAGAAATCGCTCCGACAGCCAACTCTCCCAACCCCATCGGCGCAAAGATCACAACATGGTCGATGCAACCATCTTCGTCGGCATCAACTGGCAAGACATGCGCATGTCCATGAGGCCCCACCAGTGGATGCCCCAGCCGATTCTGACCGATCAGTTCGGGGCAATCGATCCGTTTCCCCCGCGCTGCTTTGCGGATCACCGCGCGGTGCACGGCCTCACCGACCGGCAGAGTCAGCCCCACTGGAGGCAATTCGCCTCGCTCCGCCACGGACAATTCCAATACGATCGCGGTCCTAGCGTGCGCTTCACACGCGCGCCAAGATCGTTCCGACTTTTGGAATTGATTGACCTGTCCGATCGGTCCAATCAGACGGTCCGGACTTGTCTGATTCTTTCGGTCCATAGCACCCATTAAGTCAGCGTTGTTCCTCAGCAAAGCGAGTAT
>DAOLCX010000173.1:0-6085 GCA_035327685.1 Pirellulaceae bacterium
TCTCCAGTCTGGCTCCGGACCCTCAACCGGGTGTGGCCATCGTCCTGCATGATGTTACCGAGCTGCGCCAACTGGAAGCCGTCCGCCGCGATTTCGTCGCCAATGTCTCTCATGAACTAAAAACGCCTTTGGCCTCGATCAAGGCCTATGCCGAAACGCTGCGGCTTGGAGCCCTCTACGACCAGGATAAAAACCAGGAATTTCTGCAACAGATCGAACACCAGGCCCAATTGCTCGACGCTCAGATCCATGATTTGCTGCGGTTGGCCAAAGTGGAATCCGGTCAGGCGGTGTTTGATATTGCCAACCTGGCGGTCTTCCCGCTTTGCCAGCACGCTGTCCACACACATGCTGCCGAGGCCCGGGCGCGTGGTGTAAGTTTGATTCTGGAAAAGATCCCGGAAGAACTTAAGGTCAAAGCGGATGCCGACGGCGTGACTACGATTCTCAATAACTTGATCACCAACGCGATCCGCTACACGCCCTCCGGTGGGACCGTGAGAGTTTCGGCAAAGGCCCAAGAAGATGCCGTGATGCTGGAAGTTCACGACACGGGCATTGGCATTGCACCCGAGCACCAACGACGTATCTTCGAGCGATTTTATCGAGTCGATCGCGCCCGCTCACGGGAAGCTGGAGGCACCGGTCTCGGTCTGTCGATCGTGAAACACCTCTGCCAATCACTGGGGGGGAGCGTCCATCTCACGAGCCAACCGGGCAAGGGGAGCACTTTCAGAGTCCAACTCCCGCTGGCCCACTGAATCGCCAGGACAGCCAACGCCAGCCAAGCCAAAAAGCCAAAAAGGACAGGCATTATCATTGCCAGCTCCAGCACGTGCCGGACAAGGCGACGTCAGGTCCGCAACGGGGAACAAACGGCCTCTACCACAACACCCCCAAAAAAGGTGGTGAAATCCCCCGGCGACAATAATGCCTGTCCTTTTTTCTTTTTTGAGGGGGGGGTTAGTAGGCGTTTTGGCGGCGGAGCACGATCCAGAGGGTCTGCCAAAGGATTTTCAAATCGAGCCAGAATGACCAGTGGCGGATATATTTGTGATCGTAATCGACACGACGGGCCATTTGTTCGAGCTGTTCGGTTTCGCCTCGGCAGCCATTGACTTGGGCTAAGCCAGTGATGCCCGGCTTAACTTTATGACGCAACATGTAGCCATCGATCTGCCGTCGGTAGTACTCGTTGTGCGCCGTAGCATGGGGTCGCGGTCCGACCAATGACATCTGGCCAGCCACGACATTAAATAACTGTGGCAACTCGTCCAGAGACGTGCTCCGAAGCAAACCTCCCAAAGGAGTTAGTCGAGGATCGTTTTTAGTGGCCTGACGGACTTCGGGTCCGTTGTCCATGCAATGCATGGTGCGGAACTTCCAAACCAGGAATTCTTTGCCATCCAGGCCAAACCGACGTTGCCGGAAAAAGACAGGTCCGCGACTTGTCAGTTTGATGGCCAGGGCAATCGCCAGCATCGGCAGTGCGGCAAGGGCCAGCAGCGCAAAAGTCGCTGTCAGGTCGAACAAACGTTTGGCGGCGCCGTCCACTCCATAAAATGGATTTTCGTAAACGCTGACAATGGGAATTCCCTGGATGTCCGTCCAGCGCGAATGCATCAGTTGAAATACAAACAAATCGGGGACAATATAGACCGAGGCTGTGGAATCGGCTAACCGCGACGTGATCTCGCGAATTCGTTGTTCGGCGCGCATGGGGAGCGTGATAAACACGACTGGAATTTCACCGCTACGCGCTTGTTCCACCAGATGATCCAGGTTGCCTAGCCGAAGGTTCATGTCACTCGGCAACTCGGCGCGTCGGCCACGCGGGCGGTCGTCAAAAAAGCCCCGAAAGGTCAAGCCCAATTCCGGTAGTTCTTGGATGCTGCGCACCAGGTCGATTCCCAGGTCATTGACACCGACCACTGCGAACCCTCGTTCTTGTCCGGTCCAGCGCCTGGTCCAAGCCATTCCACAGCGGAGCGCAACGCGAAATCCCAACAAGAACACCAGCGTCGATGTGTGCCAGACAAGTACCCCAGGCCATGAGAGTTCGCGCGAGGCCTGTGCCCACAAGCCAAATACCATCAAGATAGCGCTGGTTATTAACCAGCTTCCAGTCAGCGTGACGGCAATTCGGCTGAATCGAACTCCGCGCCAATTTCGATACACACCGAGCAAATCGCCGACGGCCGTAAACAAGATTGCGGCGACCAGCCCACATAGCGCAGTGGACTTGCTGTTCAGCGCAGGAAACCAGACGATCGTGACCATCAACCCGGCCGCGATGGCTCCCCAATCGACAACGCGGAACAATGCGTTGGCATGGGAAGCCAGGCCGTAGATCGCTTTTTTCTCGATGTTCGCGGTCATTTGAGTGTTCAAGAGAGAAGGAATGCCGGCAAATATAGGTTCTTTTTTGGAAGGCGGTCGAGCGTACAATGGCAAAGTTCAATCCTTGCGGTTGATAGCGAATGTAGGGAATGAACGGGAGTTTGTTGCGACCTGAAAACGATTTCCGGGCCATGTGTCGTTGTCAGGATATGAGGTTGTTGGAGCCAGTTCACATGTTGCGATATATTGATTTCTTGCCGCAAATGATCCGGCCACCCAAATTGTTTTCACCTGCCGAGTTTGAGGCTTTTGCCACGTGTGTTGCGGCGGCCAACACCTGGTTGTCGGCACACCCACAAGTGAAACTGGTCAATTTCGAGACCGTGGTTCTGCCCAATATCTGGAGCCGATATGAAGAAGGCTCGGATGACGCCGCGTTATCTACTCTGCCGGCTCACCCCGACACCTGGCATCAGTTTTTGCGTTGCTGGTATTTGGAAACATAGCGGTTGTGGCACCTCGGATTTGGCGCCCGCCGTGGTGTGGTTTCCAGCCAGTGATTCTGCCGGACGAGTGCTTCGTCACAGTTCGCTGGTCGGATGAACCGCAACACGAACACCGGTTTTCGATGTTTGAACTCGACGCTAACGCGTTGGGGCTGAGCTAATTCAAATCTAATTTTTGGCTGTGACAGAGCACTAGCGGGGTTTTCTTTTGGAAATCCGGTTCAAAGGAGTTTTGGGTTTGCCCTTGGTCGGAGATTTGGCTTGATTCTTGGTGGTTGACCTGATCTCTTTCTTGGGTGGTCCTTTCTTTTTGGATGTTGTTGGCTTAGCAGCCGGTTTTGCGGTGGATGGTTTGGTCGCGGCCTTGCTCGATTTTGTCTCCTTGGGTTTGCGTTCTGGCGCTTCGGGCTCCTTGGCTTTAGATCCACCCCGTTTTGGAAAACGCTCACTGGCTGTGGGATCGATTTGCAGCAGAGTTTTTCGGAGGTTAGGATTGAAAGGCGAAGCGGCGAAATCGACAGCCAGTTGATGGGTCACGCTGGCGAACTCGATCCCTTTGTTTTTGGGAATCGTCCGTTCTAACCCGGGGGCTTTGCCTTGCGCCTGTTCTTCAGCCGAAATCACGCCCACGGTAAACAACAGACTCAACATGCAGCGATCCAGCGGGATGGAATGTCCGCCGAGCGCATGCTGGGTGACGTAACTCAAGCCAAAAGGTGAAACTCCGCGGTACTTGGCAATCAGTTCCTGGGCCTTGCCCAGGTTCTCTTTCTTCAAGGCATCGATATCGAAGGAATAGTGGGCTTCGAAGAGGCCCTGGAGAGATTTGCGTACGCGAATGGCGGCCGCTTCGGGATCGGTCACGCCTTTCATGAGTTGCGCCAATTCGGCAGTAGTCGTCACGCGGACTTCATTCCAGTCGTAATAATTCACCTGCAATTTGGCGAATACTTCGTCGGCCGCGTCGGCTTTGGAGTCTTCCAGACAACATGCATAAATCAGATGTTCCAAAAGCGTCCGATGAGAGGGCGGCGCCACAGGTGAATACAATCGCCGGGCGACTTTGTGAAGTTTTTCAATGCGTTGGTTGCGTGTTTGTGCTGCACTCATAACTCATTCCAAGTGTTGTCTAATCATCGGCCGGCTGGTCATCGTCCTCGACGCCCGTATCATCTTCCGTCGCGGAAGTATTGGCCGGTAATACTTCATTGAGAATTCGAGTCACGATCATGGCATTCTTGACGCCGCGATCGAGCACGAACTGCAAACGGGGTGTATAGCGAGTCTCCAGGCGGTCGCCGACTTTGCGTTGGAGAAACCCTGTGGAGCTTCGCAATCCCGCCAAACTCAACTGTTGCTGGGTCTCGTCGCCCATGACCGAAACATGGACTTTAGCGATCCGCATATCGGGCGACACTTCCACAAACGTTACGGTGACGTGGCGAACGCGAGGGTCTTTAAGTTCTACCAAGATCGCCATGCTGACGACTTCGCGAATCGCTTCAGCGGCTTTCAATAAGCGGCGGGAACTCATGCTGCACTACTCCAAAACCGTTACCCGAGTATCACAGCGTCCGCGCCACTTGCTCGATTTTGTAGGCTTCCAGCGTGTCACCCTCTTTGACGTCGTTGAAACCTACCAGGCGAATACCACATTCCATCCCGCGTTGAACTTCTCGGGCATCGTCCTTTTCGCGCTTCAGTGAGTCGATCGCATATTCGCCAATAACTCGGCTGTCGCGGATCACGCGCATTCGGCAGTCGCGTTGGATCGTTCCACGCATCACACGGCATCCGGCCACTGTGCCGACCCTGCTAATGGCAAACGTCCGCAACACCAAGGCCATGCCCATCTCGACCACTTGCTCCTGAGGCTTCAATCGGCCTTCGAGGGTGGCTTTGATGTCGTCGGAGACTTTGTAGATAATGTCGTACCGGCGGATTTCGACTTGCAGGTCTTCGGCCAAGATCCGAGCCGCTTCGTCGGGGACCACATTGAATCCAATAATGACGGCGCGGGAGGCTTGAGCCAGTCTCACATCAGCAATGGTCACGCCACCGACCAGGGCTTGCAAGATATTGATCCGCACCTCGGGATGTTCTATTTTGCTCAGTTCTTTTTGGATGGCTTCAATCGAGCCACGCACATCCGCCCGAATGATCAGGTTCAGAGTGACGATGTCTTCGACCTTGCCTAGCGTGCCAGACTCGATCATTTGTTGGAACTGTTCGAGCGAGACCTTGATGGTCGCGCCACCCAGGTTTAACTGACGGTGGCGCGTTTCGCAGGCCAGAGCCAGTTGACGGGCTTCGCCAATATCTTCCAACACAAAAAACTTATCGCCAGCCTGCGGCGGTCGATCCAATCCAGTCAAATTAATGGGCGTACTGGGCCCGGCTTTGTCCAAACGGACGTTGGGGCGCAATGTATCGTACATCGCTTTCACTCGTCCGTGTGCCGCGCCGCACAACACGATATCACCGGGGTGCAGGGCACCTCCTTGCACCATCATTTTGGCGATCACGCCGCGCCCTGATTCCTGCTCGGCTTCCAAGCACATTCCATACGCCGACCGCTGCGGGTTGGCTTTAAGGTCATGCAGTTCGGCCGTCACCAAAATAGTCTCCAGTAGCTCATCGATGCCGGTTCCTTTGATGGCGCTGGTCGGCACGACTTCCACATCACCTCCCCATTGGCTGGGGATCAAGTCATGCGCTGTCAATTCCTGAAGCACCTTATCTGGATTGGCTCCGGGCAAGTCAATTTTGTTGAGCGCGACAATGATCGGGACTCCCGCCGCTTTCGCGTGGCTGATCGCTTCCTCCGTTTGCGGCATAATGCCGTCATCGGCGGCGATGACCAGCACGGCAATATCCGTGACGTTAGCCCCGCGCGCACGCATTTCGGTGAACGCTTCATGCCCCGGCGTGTCCACAAACGCAATCTTGCGATTGTCTTTCTTGATTTGGTAAGCGCGAATGTGTTGCGTAATACCACCGGCCTCGCCAGCCACCACATTCGTACCAATGATGGCGTCCAACAATGATGTCTTGCCGTGATCGACGTGCCCTAAAAACGTGACGATCGGTGGACGGGGAGCCAGTGATTCCGGCGGGTCGTTTTTGGGGTCCAGCCGATCCAGCACGCGTTGTTCGATGGTTTCCTCCTCTTTGAGCTCGACATGACCAATGGAAAATTCGTGAAGAAGTAATTCCACCTGATCGCGGCTCAATTCGGA
>DAOLCX010000174.1:0-6085 GCA_035327685.1 Pirellulaceae bacterium
ACCGTTCCCATCGAATGTGGTGTGCGCGATTCCGCCAGGCCTCTGCCTGTCGTTGCTGCTCGGACAATTCGTGATCGACGGCCTCGATCAGGCGGTTCGCTTCAGTCAGCGTTTCGGCGGCGGCTTGATCGTCGGGGCTGGTCCCGGCGCCACGAAATCCGCCCATCGTCGATCCCCAATGCTGCAAACGGGAGACCACTGCGCGGTACAGTCCACTGGCGGCGGACACCTGGCCAGCACTGAATCGCGACCAGCCGGACCAATGTTCGTCCAGCTTGGCGTGCAAGCCAGGCAATGCGCGTCGCCACGAATCCGCCACTTGCTGGGCCTGTTGCAACTGCTGTTCCAACTCGGCAATTCGCCGATGGAAATCGTCCTCTTGTTGTTTGATTGATTGCGATTCGCTCATGGCCCTTTGCACCCGTTGCTGAGCTTCGTGAAACGCGCGTTGAGTCTGTTGCAATTGTTGTTGCGAATGCTGCCATTCGCGTTGCAGGCGTTGATATTCCGCAGCAACGGGCGAGGAGTAGATCGGATCTCCCGGTGGTGGCATCTCGACGATGCGGCGTTCAGCCAAATACGCTTGGAACATTTTCTCAGCCGTGCGCATAGCTCCTTCGACCTGCGACGCGTCGCGGGCGGTGCGATTCATGCGTTCTTGGTGATCATTCGTCTCCCGCTGTAACTGTTGGAGGGTCGCCTGCCGAGTATTCCATTGGGACCGAAGCTCGGCCGCTTGTCGTTGCCAATCGATGCGTTGATGGGGCGCTTGATTCATGACCTGTACTGCAGCCTGGTAGCGAGTTAACTGATCCGATAGTTCCTGAACTGCGCTGCGGGCCGATTGACCAATTTTGAGGAACTGATCGACGTCCGACAGTTTTGTTTGCAACTCGCGAAAGCCGGGGTGCCGCGTACTCAGTTCATCGTGTGCCAATCGAGCCAGGCGACTGGTCGTTTCAGCGCTCAGGGATTCTTTTTCTTGCACTTCGCTGCGCAAGGCCTGGCATTCGTTTTGTGCCTCAGCCAGATCGGCATCGCGCCATTGGCGATATTCCGGCTGCGCGAACGAGGCTTTGGAAAACTGCTCGATCCGTTTTTCGACGTCGTCCAAAAACTCCTTGGCCCGATCGATTTCGGCGACCAATTCGCGGACCACGGCAGCGCCGCGCGCGAGATCGTCGATATGTTTGATGGAATCCAATTTAGGTTCCCAGGCCTTGCGCGGCGGTCCGACTCGTCGCAATTGGGGATCGCGCAGCCGTTCCTGCAGCATCCGCGCTCGGGCCACAATGAGCTGATTGGCCAGAATTTCACTGCGCTGCTCGGCCACCGCGACTTGATGTTGCCGCTCGGCGCGGCGCGTTTGCGACCAAGGCCACATTCGGCGCAGCCAACCCAGGCAGCCGCGCTGTTCGGCCAGAAAAGCATCATAAGCCTGCCGGCGGGATCGCCACTCTTCCTCGTCGCGATGGGACTCGTAATCGATGCGCTGGACAGCTTCGTCGATGTGTTGGATCAAGGCAGTCGGGTTGGTGCCCGACAATGCGTCGCGTTGGATCTGCGCATAAATCTCCCGCAACTCGCGGTAGTCAGTTACCTTGAGCAACCGCTCCAACCAATGACCCGTGGATGATGACATCGTGACCGACTCGTTTTGCCAGACGTTATTCAGGTGTGGTGCGCATGAGACTCCAGCGCTCCCGATGCATCATCATAAAACAAAAAATCCCCGCGCGGATGGCCCGTGCGAGGATTTTGATGACCTGATCTAACCCGAGAGGTCTTTCCGGTTTCCAGCAAACGATTAAGCGCTTTTGGTTTCCGGCATCGAAAACAGTTGTCGGCGGCCGTTGACGATGTCTTCATCGATCACAAACTTGCTTCCCTTCGGCTGGTCGGGAAGCTCAAACATGATGTCCAACATGATGCGTTCGATGATCGAGCGCAACCCGCGGGCTCCGGTTCCCCGTTCTTTGGCCTTTTTGGCGATCAATTTCAACGCTCCCTCCGAGAACGACAATTCGCAGTTTTCCATGCGGAAGAGACTTTGGTATTGTCGCATCAGAGCGTTTTTCGGTTCGGTCAGGACCTGGATCAAACCGGCTTCGTCCAGCGGCGCCAGGCTGGAGATCACCGGCAAGCGCCCGATCAGTTCCGGGATCAAACCGAATTCGTTGAGATCATCGCTGGTGACCTGCGACAGCAATTCGCCCACGTCGGCCTCGACGTTGACGCTGGTCGGTTGGCCGAAGCCCATCGTCCGTCGGCCCAAACGGCGACGTACGATGTCTTCCACCCCCACGAACGTGCCACCGCAAATGAACAGGATATTCGAGGTGTCAATCTGGATGTAATGTTGCTCGGGATGTTTGCGACCCCCTTGAGGCGGGACGTTGGCTACCGTCCCTTCGAGCATTTTCAGAAGTGCCTGCTGCACGCCTTCCCCCGACACATCGCGCGTGATCGACACGTTCTGGCTGGTCTTGCCAATCTTGTCGATCTCGTCAATGTAAATCACTCCCCGCTGCGCAGCTTCGATATCAAAGTCTGCAGCGTGCAGCAGTTTAAGTAGCAGGTTCTCGACGTCTTCACCCACATAGCCTGCTTCGGTCAACGTCGTCGCATCACCAATCGCGAAGGGGACGTTCAAAATGCGGGCCAGCGTGCGCGCCAGCAGCGTTTTTCCGCTTCCGGTTGGACCGACCAGCAAGATGTTCGATTTGTCAACTTCCACATCACCATTTTCCCAGTCCAGCGACAATCGCTTGTAGTGGTTGTGGACTGCCACTGCTAAGACTTTCTTCGCATCCGATTGACCGATGACGTACTCGTCCATCCTGGTCACAATCTCGCGCGGAGTGGGAATTTTGGTGAAGAGTTGTTTGGTCGGGCCGCGCCGTCGTTGCTCCTGTTCCAGGATCGACTGGCACAACTCGATGCATTCACCACAGATATAAACGTCGCCCGGTCCTTCGACCAACGGGCCGACTTCACGGTAGCTCTTGCGACAAAACGAACATTGAGCGTTTTTGCGGACGGCCCCGGCGCGGCGGCCCCCCTCATTCCCAGTGGGCATTGAAAGCTCCTGATCAAGTCCAACCGATACTTCAATCCAGTTGTGGCTCGAAATCAAAAACCGATGGAGCTTGCGCTCACAGGTTCACGGTGCTTCCCTGCCCTACATCGAGCAATGTACTACATCAGCTATACGGTTCGAAAAACTGAGTTTTCATCCGGGTAGCCGTCTATTCCTTGAAAACAATCCGATCGGCAGATTGGTCAGAAACCTTTCAGATTCCGTCTTTCAGGCTCGATCGGTTGGCTGCCGCCGCGTCCAACGGTATGGCAGCCTTCCCAATTTCCCCGCTCAGCAAATCACGACGATGCGGAAGCTTCGTTATTCGTTTCCTGTTGTGCAGGCTCACCCGCAGGTGGTTGGGTGACCACAGTACGCACCCGCCGAAATTCCTGTTCGTCAATTAAACCCTTTTCTTGCATTTCGCGGAAATCGGTCAAACTATCGGTGAATTCCCGCAGAGGAGTTCCCACCGCCATTTGCCTGACCTTTTGCACGACATAAACGGCGACCAGAATCATGGCGACCGACAGCGCCAAACAAAATACTAATCGCGCCGTCTGATCAGTCCAGACATACACGAAGAATTCTTTGATCTGTTGCATCTTGTCTATCCACACGACCTCGCCGAGCAACCAAGCATTATATCCGGTACAAGCCAATCGGTTTAGCCCAAAAAAGGTGGCAGGATTCGCATTCTAACGCCGCCCATCAATTTGCGGCGGTGTCGTTGCCGATGGGAAACGATGGGCCAACACACAGATTTTGGATGTCCCATTGCAGCGAATGAAACCTATGTCGACTGAACTTCCCATTGCCTGCCACGGACGGCGCGCCGCTTCGGTATGCCTCGCCGTTCTGGCTGCGCTGTGCGCGTGGACAGGCTGGACGGCGGCCGACGCTCAACAGTCTCCATCCCGCCACGCCCCGCACCGATTGGCCACACACTTGACGGCGTTCGGGCTCCCATTCGCCATCGATGACCCCCACCAACGGTTCGTCGAAGTCCAACTCTATGTCTCCAAGGATCGAGGTCAGACCTGGCAGTTTTATGGAAGGCAACCGACCGACGCCAGGTCGTTTCCTTTTCAATCGTCAGGCGATGGAGAGTATTGGTTCGCCATCAAAACGCTCGATCGCGACCGCCAATTGCACCCCGACGGTGATTTGCTTCCCGAACAAATTGTGTTGATCGACACGCAACGCCCCGTCTTGGATTTTAGAATCCAGACCGATGCGGCCGGGCGCGTCGTCGTCCGCTGGCGAGCTGAAGATGAAAACATCGATCCCGCCAGTGTGCGGCTGGAGTACCGCCCACTGATCTCCGCCAACGATGCCGAAAACGCTTGGGTGGAAGTCCCGTATCGCGCCGTGACACAACCTCAGGCTGGCGTCTTCGCCGACCAGTACGCCTGGTGGTTGTCAATCAGCTCGCAGGAAGTGTTGGTTCGCATGACCATCGCCGATCTGGCAGGCAACCAGGCGATTGCGGAACGCCAAATCTCGTCGCCGCGCGTGATTATGAAGTCGGGCCAACTTGCCATGTCTAACCCGGCGGAAACAGCCGCTGAATTCGATGCCGCGAGCAGCGCCTCGAACGGGTCTGCAGGAATATCAACCGAAGACGGTTCGGTCCAACGCCTTGCTGATACTCCAGGCTTCGCAGAGTACGGTCTGCCGGAGCACAACCCCATCCGGCCAATTTCTACTGGGCCCGCTGCGGCAGAAACAGGCGCTTCTCAACAACCCATGTCACTAGATTCTGATCGAGGGGCGGCTATTCCATCCACTCCAGCAGGGCCGACACCCACTCCCCCGACCCAGGTCGTGGCGGGAACAAGCCCTTCCGTTGCTCAGTCAATCCGATGGGAAAGTGTGCCACGAGCCGGCAATGGCACCCACGAAAACAACCAACAATCGTGGCCACAACATCCCCAACAATCGCCCGTTCTCACGGGGTCCGGGTTCAGTGCAGCATCTAGCGACACCCGTTCTAATGCGCCACTATCCGGCGCGCCTCACGAAATCAACCAACCATCCTCTGCGCCGAGAACCCCACCGATCGAGTACAACTCGGCCAACCGCCTGGTGATTCCGTCGCAGTTGGCCAGTGCGCCAGGGACTCAAGATCATTCGGTGGTCGATGCTCACGATCGTTCGAAACCGGGAGGGGCCTTACAAACCCTCTCGGTCAACTCGCGCCGATTTCGGTTGGACTACGATCTGGGCGCGATTGCACCTAGCGATGTGGCCCGCGTCGTCTTGTGGGTCACCAAAGACCGCGGCCAGACCTGGGAATCGTACGGCGAAGACCCGGATCAGGTTTCTCCCATGCCGGTCGAAGTCGAAGGGGAGGGGCATTACGGTTTTCGTATCGTCGTGCACACCCGAAGCGGTCTGGTAGGTCGATCACCTGCGCGCGGCGACGACGCAGATGCTTGGATTCGAGTCGATCTCAGTCCGCCCGTGGCCCAAATCACTTCGGCTCCGTATGGACGCGACGAATGGGCAGGGCACCTGGTCATCCATTGGACAGCAGTCGATGAACAGTTCCGCCATCGGCCCATCCATTTGTCGTACGCGACCACTGGGGATGGTCCGTGGACCATGATTGCCGACGGTTTGGAAAACACCGGGAATTATCCGTGGAAGGTTGATTCCAATGTGCCGGCGCGCATTTTTCTGCGGCTCGATGCCATCGATGCCGCGGGGAACGTGACCACCAGTATCACGACCGAGCCGGTCGACTTGAGCGGGCTCGTCCCCAAAAGCCGAATCACCGGTGTCGAAGCGGTCCGTTGACGCCAAATCTGAGTCGGAATCATCGGCGAACTCCAGTCTCTGATATTGCTGTTCGTGAAAGCGGCGGAACCCATGGGGTCGGCCATGTTCCAGCCAGCTTTGCCAGGCCAGGCCATCGGCGGAGCTTCTAATGCGCACAGCTCCCTGATGGCCGGGTGTTAAAACACTTGCGCCGCGCTCCGCATATGCCGTAACGCATTTGGG
>DAOLCX010000175.1:0-6069 GCA_035327685.1 Pirellulaceae bacterium
GTCAACGGACCCATCGTCACCAAAGTGACTTCACCCGGGTATTGTCGAGCAAAATCGATGATCAACTTCTCGGACGATTGCAAATGCTGCTTGGTCGATGCCTCTAACCCCAGATTGCCCAACCCGTCTGGGCCGTACAAAAACGTGGTATTGATCGCCGGCGCTTCATCGCTCGGTACCGCCATGCCCATCCGCGGATATCGGTCTGGATCAATTTCTGCCAGAATCGTCTGCAAATTGCTATTGGCCTGCCGAGCAGTCACCGACCCTTCACTCGCGGTAATCGCCAGGACTTCCACGCGCGGGTCAAACAACAAGAAACACAGGGCCACGGCATCGTCCGTTCCCATATCTCCGTCGATGATGATTTTTCTGGCCAACGCTAGACCTCTAACCAATCACTCTACATCTTTATCTTTGCCGATAGCGCCAAGCGTTTGCAGACCGACACTTGGGGAGTTTGCTTCATACTCGAATTAACGACGATTGTAAAATCCGCCGTTTGCCGAAACAAGGAAAATCGTCCAAAATTGGTGAATTCAACGGACTTGCATGTGGTATTTAATGCTGATTAGGCAAAGTACAACGACCCGCTAACAGGAAACCTATATGCAACCAGCCATCGATCGAGTCGCATCAGGCCAGTCCCTCGATGCCGACGAAATGGCAGAGATCATCAACCATTGCATGTCGGGCGAAGCCGATCCGGCACAAGTTGCCCAACTGCTGTTGGCCTTGAACCGCAAAGGAGAAACCGCTGCCGAATTGGTCGGTGCGGCCCGCGCGATGCGGCAGTTCATGACACCCATTCGCTGTGCGCGACGGCCCGTGATCGATACCTGTGGCACCGGAGGAGGAAGCAGCGGCGTGTTTAATATCAGCACTGCCGCCGCCATCGTCGCCGCGGCGGCTGGCGCTGTGGTCGCCAAACACGGCAACCGCAAGTCCACCAGCCAATCCGGATCCGCCGATGCCCTACAAGCCCTGGGAGTCAACATCGAATGTCCGATCGAAACCGTGGAACGTTGCTTGAATGAACTTGGTTTAGGTTTTTGCTTCGCACCACTCTTCCATCCCTCCGTTAAACACGTCACGGCCGTGCGCCGCAGTTTGTCGTGCCCGACGATCTTTAACTTGTTGGGGCCTCTTTGTAATCCGGCGGGGACCGAGTATCAGTTGTTGGGGGCCGGTCGCGCGGAGACACGCGAGGTCTTGGCCGCCGCTTTGGCTGAACTTGGCTGTACCAAAGGTCTGGTTGTTCACGGTCGCGACGGATTGGGTGAGGTCTCGCATACGACCATCACCGATGTGTCACGCATCGATCAAGGTCAAGTCATGGTGACCACGCTGCAGCCCCAGGACTTCGGCATTGAACCCGGCGAATTGCAGCCGATTCGCGTCACCACGCCTCAAGCCAGCGCTGACATGATTCACCACGTCTTGGAGGGCCATCCGGGGCCCGCGCACGACGTCGTGGCCATCAATGCCGCCGCAGCCCTGTGGATCGTGGGCCTCGCCGACAACTTGGCCGCCGGACGCCAACTGTGCGACGACGCCATCCACAGCGGCCGCGCTCGACAACTTCTGGCCGATCTGGTCCGCATCACGAACGACCACTGCGGAAACTAAAGACTATCGTACCAGAGTGGAAACCCCAGTCACGCTCACTGAATCCGTCACCACCAAGATGTGAGTATTTAGAACAGCGCGGATGTCATCGATCGAGACCTGCGGTTCGGGGCCGGGTTGAGTGAATGCTGCGAGCTGATTCTTGGCCGACTCGGCGGAGCCGTTCTTGAATGGTACCCCTGTTTTCGTATTTTTGGTCTGTGAAAGACCAGGATTAGGCTGAGCTGTCAAAAACACTCGAAAAGTTTCCGCCTAGCACCAGCCAAAGAGTTGCGGCAAGTCTTGGTTATCCAAACAGGCAACCAACGCGCAACTCGATGCGGGGGCGAGGGGCCAAGAAATAGACAGCTATTGAAACCCAAGGTGTTGGGGTAGGTCGTCTTGAAGCGGCGAATGAAATGACCTCAGGCAACCGTGTCGTTTTCCAACCGGTCGGTCACTGTCGTTCGTCTGTTTTACGCGTCAAAGACCATGCAGGTCGATTGCCCTGGGGCGTACCAGCGCGCCGGGATCGGTACGGGATTCGGTGACTTTTTCCCAGGGAATTGACCGAGCTGCATTCCAGGACTCGCGGTACGTCGCCGGTGCTATCGGTACCGGACCTTTCTCAGTCTGTACTGTCTGTTATAATGGGGGCAACAGAAAATCGGTACGAAACTTCGATATTGGAATATCATTCATGGCTAAACCACACCGCAAACTGAAAAAAGCAAACCATGGCCGACGGCCAGCCAATGCCAAGGCTCGCAAGGCCAAACGCAAGAAGATTGTGACGCCGTAACCCGGCGCCGAGCATCATCATGGGCCGACGCATTCTCCCGAAGCTCGACCCGTCAGTCGATTACAGTACTCACCTGAGCGACCTGGACGAGTTGGCAAAGGAGTTGTGCGCGCCGGGTCTATCGCCAACCTTTCGCAACGATCAGCTTGTCGAGCCGTACGCGCCACGGAGAATCGGTGACAATCGGCCACTGTTTGTACGCGCGCAGCCTTTAGAACTGGAAATCGGATGCGGAAAGGGATTGTTCCTCTGCAATCAGTCGGCGGCTTTTCCCCATCACAATTTCTTGGGAGTGGAAATCGCCCACAAGTATGCGCGGTTTTCTGCTTATCGGTTGGCAAAACTGGGGCGATCCAACGCGCATTTGATTCGGGGCGACGGATTGGCGCTGCTGCGCGACTGGTTACCAGACTGCTGCCTGGTGGCCATCCACGTTTATTTTCCGGACCCTTGGTGGAAGGCCAGGCACCGCAAACGGCGCGTCGTCAGTCAACCGCTAGGCGAACAGGCGTTGCGCACACTCCAACCCGGCGGATGGTTGATCTTCTGGACGGATGTCGAGGAGTATTTTGACGAAGGTTGCGCGTCGATCCGGAATTCCGGTGCCTGGCGAGAATGCGACACACAGCCCCCATTGTCAGCTTTGGCATCGCCAGACCATCGATTGGACTCCGAAGGCCGCACTCACTTCGATCGGCGGATGATTCGACATGAGCACGAAGTGTTTCGCCGTTGGTTTCAAAAACCTTGACGTGGAATAGGCTTGCTCCCGATTAATTGGGGTTACCCTAAGCCACTGAAGGAATCGGGAGACTTTTTCAGGGCGCGCAACTTTCTTTTTCTGTAACCATTCACGGTTTTCATGGCCAAGCTTGGTTCTGATGCGTTCCGCAACTCGTCTTATTGTCGATCGAAACTCTGTAGGTTTACGATGGCTCAGAGATGAACAATTGAGGACAATTGTTCTACAATCAGGCGTTTTGGCGGAGTCGATGAACGGTTACGTTGTTTCTAGCCTTGGACCACACTAAAATACGATTCGCACGTGACTGGGTTTTGTGAAGCAGTGGGATGCGTCAAAGAGTCCTCACAACTAATTGGGAGCGAACGATGAATACTGTTTCCTCGGCGATGGTCTGGATTTGTTGTTGCGGGTGGATCGTCAATTCCATCGCAGTGGCGGACGATTGGACACAATGGCGGGGTGAGAATCGGGATGCCCGCGTTACCAATTTCGCGGCGCCGACAAGTTGGCCAGCTGAATTGCGGCAGGTTTGGAAGGTCACCGTGGGTGATGGTGTCGCCACACCGGCGTTGACTGGGGGAAAAGTGTTTGTCTTTTCTCGCGAAGGCACCAACGAAGTGGTGCGCTGTTTGCAGGCGTCGGACGGAACCGAGATCTGGCAAGACCGTTACCCGGCGCGACAAATTACCGGAGCCGCTGGTGGATTTCCCGGACCTCGCTGTTCACCCGCCGTTGCCGATGGCAAAGTCTGCTTCGTCGGCGTGCATGGCGTGGTCACTTGCTATGAGGCCGATTCCGGAAAGCGTTTGTGGCAGAACCGAGACTACGAAGGCGAAGTCCCGCGGTTCAATACGTCCAGCTCTCCGGTAATCATTGATGGATTGTGTGTCGCTCAACTAGGAACTGGAAACTCGGGCGGCGTAGTCGCGTTCGATTTAGGTTCCGGACAGGTACGTTGGAAATGGATCGGAGATGGACCAGCCTACGGTTCTCCGTCGGTCATACGGCTGGGCGACATAGTGGCGATCGTCGCCCCGACTGAATCCAAGATGGTGGCGATCAACGTCGCCGATGGCAACCTGATGTGGGAACAAGGCTACACGCAAGGGCGCTACAACGCGGCTTCGCCGATCGTCGCCGGGGACCTCTTGATTTTTGCGGGACCCAATCGGGGGGCCACAGCTCTTCGCGTCTCAGTAGTGGATGGCAAACTGCAGATGGCAGAAGCCTGGCGGAATGACCAATCGACCGTACAATTCAACACTCCAGTCCTCCGCGATAATGGGTTGTTTGGACTGTCCGCCCAGAATCAACTGTTTTGCGTCAATGCCCAAACGGGCGAGACAACGTGGACAGCCCCTTTTGACCCCAATACGCCTCAACCTCCACCCGCTGGTGCTGAACGAGGTGGCGGCGAACGCGGTCAGCGCGGTGAACAGGGTCAACGCGGCGAACAAGGTCAGCGTGGTGAACGAGGCAATCGCGAGGGAGGTGGACGACAAGGTGGTGGACGCCAAGGAGGAGGCGGCGGAGGCGCTGGCTACGGCAGTGTCGTCGATGCGGGGGACGTGATGGTGGCACTCAATCCTACTGGACGCCTGGTCGCCTTCGCTCCCCACGACACTGAGTTTCAACAACTGGCAGCCTATAAAGTCGCTTCGGAGGGGACGTATGCCTATCCCATACTGGACGGAGAACACATCCTCGTGAAAGATCGCGATTCGGTGATCATGTATTCGCTGAAGTGAAAGAGAGGGCCAAATTGAATTCCTGTGGGTCGGCAGTGGATTTTGACATGGCGAGCATTGCCCACTCAGAGGACCAAGAGTTTCGGCGCGCCTGTCAAACCGCGCTGAAATTCCTGCACGAGCAAATTGGTTTTCCTATTTGGGTGGTTGTCGAAAAGTTGGACGGCCAATACACGGCGGCTCAGGTTCTCCACTGCGACGGGCCCTCCGCAGACAAGATCTGGTTGGAATGGGCAAGTCTGCTTTGTCAACATTGGGAACGTGGTTCGGAATTGCGATTTGCCCATGATGTGCGCGACCTGAACGAGTCGGCCACGATAGCAGCCAGGTTGGTTTCAGATGTGTGCAGTTTTATTGGAGCACCGTGGCTGGCCTCGGACGGGTCCATCTCAGGGGCGGTCTGCGGTTTCGACCTCCAATCCAGAGACTCCGCCCGACATGTGCCCTTGGTCGAATTCGTTGCCCAAGTGCTGTCGGCCATTCAGAGACTGGATCGCAGGCTCTTTGATTTTAAGCAGCGCTGCGAGACGTTAGAGGCACAGGTTGTCTATGATGAGTTGACGGGCCTCTACAACCGCCGCGGATGGGAACAGGTCGCGTCGGTCGAGTGTGATCGCAGCCGGCGGCATGGGCGGCCGTGGACCGTGTTTTATGTGGATATTGACCAGTTGAAGTCGGTTAATGATCGCGAAGGCCACCCGGCCGGCGACGCGTTGTTGCGGCGGGCCGGTCACGCGATTCGCGCTTGTTTGCGTCATCACGATCTGGCGGCGCGTGTGGGGGGAGACGAGTTTGCGGTTTTGGCGACGGAATGCGATGCTACACACGCGGTGTCCATTGCACAGCGGCTGCGGACAACACTTGCAGAGCATGGCGTTGAGGCCTCCATTGGCCACGCCACGGGGGGCACTGACGATGCACCAGATGTTATTGTGGCAGCAGCCGACCGTCATATGTTGCTGGAAAAACAACGCCGCGGGAAACGTAACGATTGAATTGAAGTAGCACGAACGTAGTGAGACAACCTCAAATGGCACGCGAATTCCAAAATCAGTTCCCTTTTCCTGGCCGCGTAGAGTGGATCGGCTTACGACCCGCGCGCGGCCAACCGATGGTGGTAGTACCGGCAGCCGAGGTCAGTGTGGCGAGTGGATTGCATGGCGATT
>DAOLCX010000176.1:0-6060 GCA_035327685.1 Pirellulaceae bacterium
GGCCCGCCGATGCCCCGATAGACTGTCATGCCCGCGTCGGCAAAGCTGTTGGGCGAACGATAGATGTCGGGCATCTGTTCCACCAGTCGGATGTTGTGTTCGCTGTCCCACGGCTCATCCAGCCGGAACTGTTCATACAAACGGTTGTTGTCCAGGAAGGGCAACAAATGAACGCGCCAACTGAGTAATGGCTGCCCTTCTTCGTCGACGGAATAGGCAGCGGGGAATCGCCTGTAGGTCTCATGGAAGTTGTGAGCTGCAATCACGATCAGCCGCATGTTGTTCTGTGAACTGGCTCGCTGGGCCGCTGCGCGTACTTGTTGCACCGCAGGCAAGGTCAAGCCGACTGCGAACGGCACCACGACCGCCATGTCCAAGGTTGGCAAGGTATGCCGGCTCTCGAAGTCGATCCCCTGTTCGTGCTGGCTCATGATCGCCCACGACGGTTGTAAATGCCGATGGATGACTCGGGCCGGGGGGAGCTGAATGCCCATCAAGAGTTCGCCCACTTGTTGGAAATCGTTGGACATCGGGCCACCCAGTTCACTCATCATGCTCTGGCCCATCGTCAACATGATCTGCGCGTAGGGGTACAACATTTCAAATTGGCGTTTGGTATCGGTATAGCTCAAGCCAATGAGACGGCTTCCGGCGGGGGCCGCCGACAGGAGTTGTTGGTAGGCTTTGTCTGTGACCAGCCGTTCGAATTCTACCCCGCCAACAGCCGAGCGCATCGAGGACGGGAAGAGGGTGAATACGACTCGCCCATTGCTGACGCACCAACTGGGTTCGACCGGAACCGGTGAGCCGGGAAACCGCAACGAATAAACCGTCAGCCCACCCTGCATGCTGCGCAACAAGATCGGGCCATAAGAGCCAGGATACATGTCGCGCTGCGCCATCTGAACCAGCCGTTCAAAGGCGGCGGACATCCGCACTTCATTGGCGACTTCGCCCGAAATGGTCAGCCCGGTAAGCCAACCGTCCCCCGCACCGTTATAGACTGTCCAGGTCGAACCGAAGTTCTTCAAGATATCGCGTTCTAAATCGACCCCCGTTTCGCTCTGAAAACCTTCAAACCACTCGGCCATCTGCTCGGAACTGCCGGGTTCCATGCGTTCGGCAAAGGTCTCGACCAGTCGCAGGATTTTCTTCGTGTCCAGCGAAACCGAAAACGCAAACAAGGAATCGGCCGGAATCTGCGATAGATCCTTTGGTGTGATCCCCGCGTCCCCCGCCAGATCAAACAGGCCTGTCGGCTTGCCGTTCAACCGGAAGGACATCCAGGTCACCATTTCGGTTTCCGATAGTCCCGATTGCGACTCGATAGCTTCGAGCTGGTTCAATCCCAAGGCATCTAACACGGATTCGACTTCGGGGCCCCCCAACGGAGCCAACGCCGAGCGAACTCGCGCCACGTTCAAATAGCCAATCCCGGTGGTCCGCTGAAGTGTCCGCCGAGAGTGCAGTGCGGCTAACCAATCGGCGGTTGTCCCGGCTTGGCGCCGAATCAGGGCCGCTTCCAAACGATTCCAGTCCGCCGCCACAACCAAGTATGTGTCCACCGACCCGATCCAGAAGTCCAATTCAAACTCTTTGTCCACATCGATGTGATAGAAGCTATGGTTGTCCAATTTCCGCAGGCGGTCGCTGTCGGCCGGTTGATCGATCAAAGTCAGCAGATCGCGAACTACGTCGGCAGACGACGCGCCGATGTCCAACCAGACGGCGCCTTGAAAACGGGGCGGATTTCCTTCGTCAGGCATCATCAGGTCTTCCAAGTAAACGCAACCACCCCGTTTGAACAGGGCTTCCAGCACAGGTAAGGCTACGTTCCGCAAGGCGCGGCGTTTGGCGGCCGGCATGTCTTCCATGACTCGCGGCAAGTCAGCCAATCGATTCAAAAGGTCGCTAACAAACGAGCGAATTTCAGGTTCAGCCAGCATGCGTTCGACGTGGTTTAAGCTGTCCGCCCGGTTTTCGTGAGAGTGGTCCCAAGCCGTATAGAACCAGCATTTCTCCGGTGCCAGGGATTGCAGTTCCTGTTTCAGTCCCGTTGTCGGCTGACCCATCGCCGCTGTCGTCGCCACCAAGCAGGCTACGGCCGCAGTGACGCTGGCAGTCCATTTACCCAAACACGATGTATTCGACAGAGCACGGTTCATAGCTGGTACCTCGGCTGAGCATGTTGAAAGGGACTGTCGCAATCTGTGTGGCGCGGCGCTTCGATCAGTGTGCAGTCCGATTCGAGTTTCGTTGGCGACAAAAGATTCGACGAATACGATTTTGTCAAATCGCATCTGCGATCTCTACATCGCAATGCCGCCGATTATCGCCCAACTCCCCGTCCCTGGCAACTGGCTCAGAACAACATCGTTGTCGGTACCGTGTCAGTATGTGAATTCAGTACGAAAATGTTGTGTTGGCACAACACAAAAAGTCGCGAAGCGACGGTACCGTAAAGCCCAAGACGTGCGCCCCAGTTAGAGGCTGCTGCCGTCGCATCGCGACTGACCTACCTGGCGACTGATTTCGCGACCCCGTCTAATCGCGAGCCCGGTTTAACGGAGGCGCCGAAGGCGGCGACTATTTCTTGTCCATGATGTCGGCGCCGCGCTGATAATCGTTGAGCAGGTGTTCGGCAAAATACTCGAACATCCGCTGCGTGACATACGGCTGATACGAACCGAACCCGTGCCGAGTATTGGGCAAATAGAGCATGTCAAACCGCTTGTTGGCCTTGATCAGCGCATCGACCAGACGGAGCGTATTGGCCGGATGGACGTTGTTGTCCAACTCGCCATGGACCAACAGAAGTTTGCCTTTCAGGTTGGCCGCCACTTCGACTGTCGTGGGGACGCGAATTTCAAACCGGTATTCGGTCTGATTTTGTTGTTGGCCCTCGCGCTGACCATCTTGTTGCTGGTCTTGCTGTTCGTCGCGCTGGCCGTCGTCCTGTTGCCGACGCTCTTCTTCAGTTTGTTGTTGTTGTTGTTGCTCGCCTCGTCCGCCGCGATTGCCGCGCCGACCACGCCGTTGCTCTTGCGTCTGACCATCCTGTTGTTGTTCGGTGTCCTGACGTTGGACTTCTTCTTGTTGCTGTTGCTGTTCGTCTTGCCAGAGGTACAGGCCGCTATCGAACGGGTCGTAATCGAAGAGACGGCGGTCCAGGTCCCATTGATCTTCTTCATTTTGCATCTCGAACGCGTAGAAGAAGTCGGTGGGGTGCACGGAAAAACCTGAGTAGTCGTCGCGGTTGGGGCTGGTTTGGTCACCGCTGGTCCCTCCGGCGGCTGCGCGTCGTTGCGCGTCGCTTCCCGATTGGCGGTTGACAGCCACTTCGCGTAAACCGTGGTACCGTTCGGACCAAGAGTTGTTATAGATGTTGTTGTCGTGGTTTCCGGCTGTGGAGACGCCGACTTTGAAGAAATCGTTGTAGGGCGGGACTAACAATGCGGCCGCGGTCATAAATCCGCCACCGGAATGGCCGTAAATGCCAATGCGTTCCAGGTCGATATAGGGGTACATCTGTGCGAGCTGCTCGATGGCCGCTTTTTTGTCGGCCAATCCGTAATCGCGCAGGTTGAAATAGCCAAAACTGCCGTAGGCTTTCGACCGGCTGGGCGAACCGCCTCGATGGCCGACCTGAATGACGATGAATCCGATTTGAGCCAATTGTTGCTCGCCGGACGTGGCCGAGAACGTATGACGCGTCCCTTCTTGTTGAGGCCCAGGATAGACATGGGCGATGATCGGATAGAGTTTGTTGGGGTCGAAATCAAACGGCTTGAAAATGTTGCCATACAAATCGGTGATCCCGTCGGCGGCTTTGACGACAAAAGTCTCGGGCATTTTCCAGCCGACCTGCTCCAGCCGACTCAAGTCCGCGGTTTCCAAGTGCATGACCATCGATCCATCCGACCGGCGCAACACAGAGGTCGGTGCCAAATCGACGCGCGAGTAGTTATCGACCAGGTACTGCTTCGTTGGAGAAAGTGTCGAAGCGTGGTTGGCATCGCCCGGATCGAGCAACCGCAATCCTGTGCCATCGAAACGGACGCAATACAGATGTTGGTAATAGATATTCTCACCCGACTCGCGGCCACTGCCAATAAAATACAGTTCGCGGTTTTGTTCATCGACATCGACCAGGCGGTTAGCCAGGAAGCTCCCGGACGTGATGGCATTCTTGTAATTGCCATCGCGGTCGTACAAGTAGAAATGCCCCCAGCCACTCCGCTCGGACCACCAGATCATTTCGTCCGATTTGTCCAAGTACCGATGAGGTTGCGGCGCGATATGTGTGTTTTCGAAACCTTCGCTAATCAGGCAGCGAGTTTCGCCCGAGGTCGTATCAACTGTGCAGAATTCGACGTTCCGCAATAACCGATCGCGGCGCAGGAAGCGCAACTCGTTGCCCGTCTTGCCATAGTGCGTTTGCGAGTAGCTTTCGTCTTTCCATTTGGGCGCAACGCGCATCAGCGTCTGGCTATCGCGCCAGAAGACGTACAATTCGGTCTTGCGAATCCTGTCTTCGCCGGGCATCGGGTACGGGTAGGTTTCCAACGACGGCCGCGGATTCGCCAACGAGTTGATCACCCACAGGTCTTGCACGCCGCGCGAATCGGAGCGGGTCACATAAAACGACTGGGAGTCATCCGACCAGGTGATCCCGGGGCGGGTCTTGGGGTCGGCTGTAATCGGGGGCGCCTGTTGCGTTTGGCCGGTTTGCTGGCCGCGGCCGCCGCGCGCACCGGTATTTCCGCGTCCGGCGAACGAGTATTTTTCTTCGCCATCGGTGGTCAAGCGGATGCCTGAATCGTCCAGCGCGGAATCAACCTGGGGAATAGGCAAATCGCGCCGGGCGTTGTCGGCGTTGCCTTCGGATTGTTGGCCGCCCTGTTCAGTCTGCGTCCCTTGTTCTTGGGGAGGTTGGTCGCCGGTTTGCTCGCCATCCTTCGCAGTCTGATCGGACTCATCAGAAGTCTCCCCAGGCAGCGGCTCAGCAGGAGTCTCGGGGACCTGTACGTAGTACAAATCATGCCCCTTGGCAAACACGTAGGCGCGGCGGTCAGGGGACCAAGCGCGATGGTTTCCACGTTCCGCCGTGCGGGCTTCGGTACTCCCTTCCGTGCGCTGCTGGGTTTCATCCTGGCGTTGATCGTCCCGTTGTTGTTCGTCTTGGCGTTCGCGTTGCTGATCTTCGCGTTGTTCTTCGCGTTGCTGTTCGCGTTGCTGTTCACCGCGCGCGCCGCGTTGCGGGGTACCCGCTGGTTGACGAGGGGCCCGCCCCAGCAGTTTCAATGTTTCCGCGCGCAAGGCGTATTCGTATTGCATGTCGTTGACGACGAATTTCATTGTTTCTCCCTGGTCGTCGATCTCGACGCGGGTCAGGTTGAGCATCTCCGGTTCATAAGGCCGTTTGCTGAGTTCCGTGAGTTGTCCCGCCAGTTTGACGTGATCAAAGAGCGGAACCTTGCTGGCTCGGTGAGGGTTCACCAACCAATAACGAATTCCAGTGGAGGTCCGATAGGTGTACCAGAACTCGTCTGTTTTGCCGATCCAGTTGGGACGGACAGCCGTATCGTACACAAATTGCCGCAAGTAATTGGTGCTGTACAGCGATGCCTGCCGGTAATTCGCGGAAACGACGGGTTCGCGTTGTTGCGCAAACGTTGGCGAAAGCCCCGCAGCACAGATCAACCAAGCCGCAGCGCACAGCCAAAAACTTGCTGGTCGCAGTTTAATGAAAGAACTAATCATGGTCATGCCCCCCAAATGAACGTTGAATCAACGTTACTATCACGTGAATTAAACCCGTGGGCTGCCCGGTAAAACAAAAAGCCGCACTGGGACTCGTTTAATCGTCATCCTGACCCTGATCGTCGTCCTCGGATTTCTCCTGATCGTCGTCTCGCTCTTGTACCTGTTCGTCGTCCCGGTCGGACTCGTTTTCTTGAACCTGTTCGGTTTCGTTCTGTAGTTCGTCGTCGCGACCAGTTTGCGTGGTCGCCCCCTCGGCGGTTCGAATTCGGTAGCGGAATTTGGGTTGGTCGAGGG
>DAOLCX010000177.1:0-6029 GCA_035327685.1 Pirellulaceae bacterium
GCACTATTTCCCGGGTCGAGAACACCCCAGCGATTACGCTCCCGTTTATGAACCTGCCACGTTGACGTTGCTATTGATCTTGCTCAAACCCTTGGACTGGCTGATCAAAGCGTTGCGGCTGGCCGGACTACTTCGGAATTGAAATGCATCGCACAACACGCGCTACGATAAGAGTTCGGGGATCAGATGACCGTGAACATCCGTCAGGCGGCGGTCGATTCCGTTGTGGCGGAAGGTCAATTGCGTGTGATCGATACCGAGTAACCTCAGGATGGTAGCGTGCACATCATACACTTGCGTGAAATGGTTTCGATCCAAGGGCTTGTAACCCCATTCGTCGCTGGGACCGTAGCTGATGCCACCTTTGACACCACCGCCGCATAACCAATTGGTAAACACAAACGGATTGTGGTCGCGCCCCTTGCCTCCTTGTGTCGAGGGCATGCGGCCGAATTCCGTGGTCCAAAACACAATCGTGTCCTCAAGCAATCCGCGTTGTTTGAGGTCTCGGATCAACGCGGCAGCTCCGCGAGACATCCCCAGCGCCAACGGACCGTGGTCTTGTTCCAGGTCCTCGTGCGAGTCCCAATTGCGGCGAGGAAAGCTGTTGTCGTTCCCCGACCAGACTTGAACAAACCTCACGCCTCGCTCCAGCAACCGCCGCGCGACCAGACACTTGCGGCCGAAGCAATCGCGCTCCTCAGCAGCGTTGATCTCGGTCGGCCACTCGGTCCCCTCGGGCTGAATGCCGTACATGTCGAGAATGTATTGCGGCTCGCCCGTGATATCGAGTGCCTCGGGCGCTGCCAACTGCATCCGCGCGGCCAATTCATAGGTTTTGATTCGCGATTCCAAGCGGCTGTCGAGCGGGTGAACCGCCGCGTGTTGACGATTCAACTCGGCCAGCATTCGATGCGCGGCGGCATCGCTGTCGCGCGTCACAAACCGACCCGCCGGATGAGGATGCAGATCGGAAATTGGGTTGGGCCGTCCCGGAAAGACCATCGTCCCCGAATGCTCCGAAGGCAAAAACGCAGCGTCCCAGTTTTTGACGCCGTTCGACGGAAAACCGCGGTGATCGGGCAACACCACAAACGTCGGCAAGTTTTCGTTTTCGGTCCCCAATCCATAGCTGATCCAACAGCCCATGCCGGGAAAGCCGGGAAGGCTGAAACCTGTCGCTTGCAGCAATGTCGCTGTACTGTGGACCCCCGATTTGCCGACCATGTTGTGAATAAAAGCGATGTCATCCACGCATGGCCCCAAATCGGCAACCACTTCGCTGAGTAACTTGCCACATTCCCCGTAGGGTTGAAACTCCCAGACCGGTTTCTTCCAAGGCCCCAAGCCGTCCTGAAACGCTTCGACATGTTCGCCGAAGTCGGCTGGTTCGCCGTGCCGTCGGACCAATTCGGGTTTGAAGTCGAACAAGTCGAGATGGCTGGCGGCACCGGCCATAAAGAGTTGCACGACACGTTTGGCGCGAGGCGGAAAGTGGAGTCCGTTTCTTTGAGAAGCATGAACAGCGCCATCGTCCGCGTTAGTCTCCTGTGCCAACAGTGACGCCAAGGCTAAGGTTCCGAAACCGCCTCCCAGACGACCGAGAAACTCCCGTCGCGAATCGGTGGCAAACCGCGTCGAGTTTTCGCACAAAGATAAACGCCGGCCCATCATCAATCCACAAACAGGAACTCGTTCAAATTAAACAGCAGTCGGCACAGGTTTGCTAAACCGTGTTCGGCTGCATATTCACGGAGCAACGCGATTTCATTTTCTGTCGCCCGGCGAGAGGTGACTTCAAGAAAAGCGCGGGCCACCATATCGGATAGCTCGTCTCCATCCGGTTGAGCCGCTTGGTCCGGCCTGTCTTGCGCGCGACTGGCATGTTCCATTTGCAGCTTCTCCGCAAAATACTCGCTCATGGCCAAAATCAGTCCATTGTTAAGCAGAGTCAGGGCTTGCAGCGGCGATTCTCCCTCGTTCCGCCGGGCGACTTGCTGCGATGGATCGGCGCAGTCCAGCGCGTTCATGAATGGCTGAAGCTGTGAACGGACGGTAAATCGATAAATCGACCGACGGTGGCTTCTGGGATCTTGGACGTCGTGCAAGTCGTAGCGGTACTGCGGTGAATGTTCAGGTTTTTCGATGACAAACTCCTCAAAACCCGGGCCCCCCATCGTCAAATCGAGTTTGCCGCTGATCGCCAGGACACTGTCGCGAATCGACTCAGCATCCAGCTTGCGTCGATTGCCCCGCCACAGCAGGCGGTTGTCCGCGTCTATGGCATGCGCCCTCTGAACGCGGTCGCAATTCGCATTCACAAACGACGTTTGCCGATAGGTCTCGCTGGTTACGATCAGCCGATGAAGTGTTTTCAATGACTGGCCGCCATCGCGAAACTCACAAGCCAGCCAGTCGAGCAACTCCGGATGACTGGGCGTTGAGCCCATTTGTCCGAAATCGTTAGGTGTCTCGACCAACCCGATTCCGAAATGAGATTGCCAGACGCGATTGACAATGCTGCGCCACGTGAACGAGTTGTCCGGATGGGTGAGCCATTTGGCCAGAGCGGCGCGGCGATCGCCTTCCGAATGATCCGCAGGCAAGTCGAATACCGGCGACAAACCGGCGACCATAGACAACGCACCTGGTATCACGAGTTCGCGAGGTTGGGTGACGTCGCCGCGATGCAACAAGTAGATTTCGCGCGGGTTGCCCCCGAACGGACCGACGCCAGAAAAATTGCCCGACCCATAGTGTACGGTACCGGCGTAAACACGTCTGGCCGGCGGCAACTCGGCTAGCTGTTTCTTGAAATCAGCCAGTTTGGCATCGATTTCAAGGACGGCGAGAGAGTCCTCTGCCAAAGCCGTTCGCTTCGACTCGAACTCTGTGATTCTGGCCAACAACTCCCGTCGTTGCACTGTCGTTTGCGGCGTTGCATCGTACAGTTTGTCCGCCCGGTCGAGCGCCGCAAATACGGATTGCAGTTGATAGTATTCACGCTGGCTGATCGGGTCGAATTTGTGGTTGTGGCACTGGGCGCAGCCGACCGTCAAGCTGGTGAAGGACTGGACCGCGTTGCGCACCATATTGTCGCGGTCGAGATGCCGAGCGACTTTTCCATCGATCTTGGATTCGGGAAGTTCTACATGACCGATCAAGTCCCATGGTCCGGCCGCCAGAAAGCCGAGCGCTTCGATCCCATCGACAGTATCCGGGTAGAGGACATCGCCGGCAATCTGCTCCTCGATGAACCGACTCCACGATTTGTCTTCATTCAATGCGCGGACCACGTAATCGCGATAGGGCCAGGCATGGGGCCGCGGTTGGTCCTTGTCAAAGCCATGCGAATCTGCGTAATGCGCGACGTCCAACCAGTGCCGCGCCCACCGCTCACCATACCGAGGGGACGACAACAGTCGATCGACCAGCCTTTCATACGCGCTGGGATCTGGATCGCTTTCAAATTCGTCCAATTCTTCGGGCGTCGGTGGCAACCCGGTCAGATCGTAAAACAGCCTCCGCGCCAACATGCGGCGGTTGGCTAATTGAGAAATAGTCAACTCGTGTTGGCGAAGTTTGTCGAGAACAAATGCGTCGATCGGATGAGCCGTTGTGGAGCCTTGAGACTGTTCGCTCTTTTCAGCACTCACCCCGGGGACCGCCGGGCGATGCAACGGCTGGAGCGACCACACATTGAGATCGACATTGGTAGGCGGGTGCAGGACCACATCCTCCGGCCACTCAGCACCTGTTCGAATCCATCGGCGAATGACGGCAATCTGGTCTCTGGAAAGGGGCGGTCCTTCCTTGGGCATGTCGGCCCGGCCGTTCTCAGGCGTAATCAGATCCATCAACAGACTCGCGCCCGGATCACCGACCTCAATCGCGTCTCCGCTGTCGCCGCCTGCGCGAAGCGCATCGCCCGTAGTCAGTGACAATCCACCCGCCCGATCGCGGTCATTGTGGCAACTCAAACAATGTTGTTGAAAAATCCGTGTGACTTCGCGCCCCTCGTCATCGCGCGCCATTGCCGGTGGCGCGACCGACATCGCTATCGACATGAACAGCAATTGCCAGCAACGGCGCCGTGTGATCATCGTGGAAAGTCGAATTCCCGCGTAAGCCATTCGTCAAACTATTTGGACCAGCCCTGCCGATACCATCGCAAGTGAACTGCGTGAAATCTTCCTTCACGACGCAGATGCTATTGTAAATTGACAACTTGAGAAATAGAAGCTCGCCTTGTGCACGTCGGAGAGTGCTGACAGTTGACGCTGCAGTATCGTCTGCAGGTCTAGAGGTCGCAGGCACTGCTGAGTCCGTTATCTGGTGCGGCGGCGCGGTCGCCGAAAGACACGCGAAGTAAGCAGGCCCAGCACAAATCCAGTGACGACCGTGGCCAATCCAAACACGGAGACCGATCTCAACAACCAGGTGTCAAAACTGTCGCGCCCCCAGTAGTCCATCGTATGCAACATCCAAAAAAAATCATACATCCGCCATTGATTGTTGCGGCGGGCGGTCACCATGCCCCGCTGGGCAGAGACGTATATCACCGGACCGGTCGGGTGATCCAACACTACGCGATAGGCGGGGAGATCCTTGTTGCGATACTCGGAATGAGAGCCGACCGCATCGATTCGCTCCACCGATACGACGCCGACATCTTCCGCAAAATCGTGTTGGGCAATCCGCCGCGCGGTCGATTCGTCGAGAGGCGACAGTCTCTCACCCGTGCGCCCGTCGAACAGCACATATTCGAAATTGACATCACGCAGCACCGCAGCTTCCACTACCGGGCGCGAGAGCATCGTTCGAATGGACATCGAGCGGAGCCCGTCGAGTTGACCATTCTCGGCGACGGCGGCCAAGACCCTGGCCACAACGTCGGTATCGAGTTCGCCAACCGGCTCTCCCGAAGGATGGCGCACCAGATGCTCCCCGCGAACGGTCTTCATGGACATCCAACTGAAAATGACGCCGCTCAGTGTCCAGACAAACAACTGCACGCCGATGATCAATCCCAGATATCGGTGCAGTTTTCTCCAGTTACGTTGTTTCATAGATTTCCTCAGAGGTACGACAGACAGGCAGAGCCTGTCCCAAAACCGGGGATTCCGCGTTGGCCAAGGGTTCACTCGCTTGCGATACGGGCTTGTAATCTAGGTTCTGGGATAGGCACCCAGCCCTTGTATGCCCCACCAATCCGATGAATTGTATTATGGACATGGCAGAATCGGACACTCAGAAGCTGCCATCCCGTTCGCTTCGTACTCTTCGCCACCCCCGGTCTTGCACTGGGCGTGGCGAGATGTGCTGGGACGTAGAAAACAATTTGTCCAAGTCGGAAGATCGCTGCTGACACTCTCTCTCGAATAGCTGGGGGATATATAAAGTGGCAACCGTTCACGATATGTAGGGTGCCTGGAGGAAGTCGTTCGACAACACATGGCAGCTTGGACGAATCGATCTGCGACACTCATAGGGTTTTGATCTACAACAAGACGACTTGCGGAACGCACCGGAACCAGGCTATCACATTCGCGACAATCCGTGTCGATCTGTAGCCACATATCAGTTGGCCGTCAAATCCAAATCACCTACATGGCAGTCAGCGGCACAAATCGGTGCCAAGCAAATCCGTCAGGCAAATGCCGGCTGGCGGAAAACTCAAGGTGCACGATACGGCGATGGCGTGTTGTGCCAGGCAGTGACGCACCGCTGGCATGTGTCAACAGCGGCCGCATCGCCAGCACGTCTCCGGCTTCAGCGAAAATCGTCACTGGATGTTCGATGCCTGAGTCTTGGCTGTCACTCGACGTATGGGAGCCCGGAAGTACTTGCAAGGGTCCGTTTTCATCGGTCACATCGTCCAGATGAATTCGCAACGTCAACATTTGCTTCAGCACGTCGTCGGGAGCCAGTACATGCGGCACGCCTGCCTTGTGCGTTGGGCAACTGAACCGCGAACTCGCCAGCGTAGCATCTACCACGGCGATCGTTCGATCCTTGTGCCAGGGGAG
>DAOLCX010000178.1:0-6020 GCA_035327685.1 Pirellulaceae bacterium
TTTTAGGCCCGCGCACTTACCAAATTCATATCGAAGCCGGGCGATTGAACCACGCAGGTCACGTACTGGCCCCATGGATCGATGAGCAGGTTGTGTTTGTCGTGTCGGACCGCCAAGTCGGGCAACTTTACCTAGGACGGTTTATCAAGCACTCCCTGGCGACCGCCGCGCGCGTCGAGACCTTTGTGGTCCCTGCCGGGGAAACCAGCAAGTCCGTAGCGATGGCCGAGACCATCTGGAACGAGATGGTCGATCGCCGTCTGACGCGCGAATCGGTCGTCATCGCGCTGGGAGGCGGAGTGGTTGGAGATCTGGCGGGATTCGCAGCAGCCACCTTTATGCGCGGGATTGATTTCATCCAAGTCCCCACCACCCTCATGGCTCAGGTCGATAGTAGCATCGGGGGCAAGGTGGGAGTCAACCTTGCTCAGGCCAAAAACATGGTGGGCAGTTTTTGGCAACCTCGATTGGTGCTGATTGACCCTCAAGTGTTGACCACTCTCGATTCCCGCGAGTATCGCTCGGGGTTGGCAGAAGTCGTCAAGTACGGAGTGATTCTGGATCCATTCCTGTTTAACTACATTCAAGAACATGCGACCCATTTGTTGGAACTCGATGCCGCCGTGCTGGAATATGTCATCGAGCGATGTTGTCAACTCAAAGCGGCAGTGGTGGCTGACGACGAACGGGAAACGAGCGGAGGTCGATCTGTATTGAACTATGGCCACACTTTTGGACATGCCCTTGAGGCGGCCTTTGGATATGGCACCTATTTGCACGGCGAAGCCGTGGCGATTGGCATGACCTGCGCCATGCGTCTAGCCGTGCAGATGGGATTTGTGCCGCGCGAATTGCTGGTCCGTCAAACAGCATTGCTGGAACAGTTCAATTTGCCCGTGGCTTGCCCGCTGGAACTCATTGATGACTTGATCGTCGCGATGAAGCGCGATAAGAAAAGCACGCGGCAAAGCATGCGCCTTGTACTGCCAACGCGACTGGGACATGTCGAACTCGTCGATTGGCCTGGAGATGATGCGGTTCGCAGTGCTTGGCGCGGCGATTGATATTTACAACTTTGCGACGCGGAACATGGAAACCACGGCCACCAACGAAAACCGTCAAGCGGAACGCCTCGCTGCGCTGCGGCTGTCGATGGTGTCGGGGTTGGGGCCCCGACTTTTTGCGCGGCTAGTCGAAGCGTTCGGCTCGGCCCATGGCGTGTTGGCTGCCCATCCTGAACAACTGAGGACCGTGCCGGGAATCGGTCCCAAATTGGTGCGTGAAATCGTAACCGCTCCGTCCATCGCTGATGCGGAACTAGTCTTGGCCCAATGCCAGGCCCACGGAATTCGGACGATCTTCCGTGACGACGAGGATTATCCTCGACTGTTGTCCGAGATTCATGATCCGCCCGTGGTCCTGTTTTGTCGAGGGACATTGCTCCCCATCGACAGCCTGGCCGTGGCCATTGTGGGCTCGCGGCACGCGACCAATTACGGTTTAGCCCAGGCCGAAAAACTGGCCCGCGGGTTGGCCATGGCCGGCGTCACGGTCGTTAGTGGGCTGGCGCGAGGCATTGATGCGGCGGCCCATCGCGGAGCGCTGTCGGCGGGCGGGCGGACTCTGGCTGTCCTGGGAAATGGTCTGACAGAAGTTTATCCTCCGGAGCATGCTGGACTGGCACGGGAAGTAATGACCCAAGGCGCTTTGATCTCAGAACTCTTGCCCGATCAACCCCCCAAGAGTGACGCGTTTCCTCAACGCAATCGGATCATTACCGGATTGTCGGTCGGCTTGGTGGTGGTAGAAGCTGCTCAGCGCAGCGGGGCGCTGATCTCGGCGCGGCTGGCGATGGAACAAGGACGCGAGGTCTTTGCCGTTCCAGGCCGCGTCGATAACCGGATGTCCGGAGGTTGCCATCGACTGATTCGCGACGGTGCCAAGTTAGTGGAAACCGTCGATGATGTGCTGGAAGAGTTGGGGCCACTGGTCAATGCGATTCCAATTAAAGACGACCAAACCATTCGGCATCCGGGAGAACTGTTGCTGAATGAGCAAGAAAACCAGGTGCTGCAGGCGATTGATGTCGAACCTACGACGATCGATGCCATCGTTGCCCGTTCTGGATTGACGATCCAGCGCGTGCTGTCAACACTCAGTGTTCTGGAAATGCGAAAACTGATCCGTCGAGTGGGTGGACAACAAATCATTCGGTTGTAAGGTAGTGTGATTGAAAGGGAACAAGACGATGTCGTATCCAAGAATTGCGTGGGCTTACTGGCCAGCGCTTGACGTGTGCTTAGTCGCGCTTATTGAACATGCTCCAGTAGTGGCCCAACAGCCAGATGAACCCCAGGCTCTGTTTGACGGCCGAACGTTAAATGGGTGGAAAGGCGACGAAACTCTGTGGCGGATCGAAGATAACGCGATTACGGGCGAGACCAAACCTGAAGCACCCATTCGCGCCAATTCATTTTTGATTTGGGATGGCGGCGAATTGGAAAACTTCGAACTGCGTCTGAAGTTTCGGATCTTTTCGGGCAATTCGGGAGTGCAATACCGCTCCCGCGATCTGGGAGATTTTCAAGTCGGCGGCTATCAAGCCGACATTGATGCGGACGGAAACTGGATCGGTATTTTGTACGATGAACACGGTCGGGGCATCCTCTGCCGGCGCGGTGAGCGAGTTTCCATTGGCAAGGACGGTCAGCGAACCACCGCAACAATCGACGATTTTGACCAAGAGAAATTCTCTACAGCAACACCTGGCGGCCAGTGGCATGAGTATGTCATTCGGGCTGAAGGCTCAAAAGTAAGTCAGGCCATCAATGGCATCACTACGATTGAGTTGGACGATCATGAACAAGGCAAGGCCCACGCCCGAGGCATCATCGCCTTGCAACTTCACTCGGGCCCAGCCATGAAGGTCCAATTCAAGGACATTACCCTCAAACGCCTTCCTTAACATGATGAACTTGGGTGTCTCCTTTTTGGAGCCGGCGCCAAGTGAGGAAGGCTTCGAAAGCGATCCAGAGGAGCAGCAGGCCGACTCCGAAAGAAACCGAAGCCAATAACCAGTTTCCTTTCGCAATAAAACCACTCGAGGCGAACAAGTTCATGATTAACGCCCAACCGGGGATGACAGTCATTACCGCTAGCGGGATAAATAAGAACCAGGTGGGCCGCCGATGGCGCAACAAGTAAATCACTAACACCAAAATGGCCAGGCCAGCCAGCAATTGGTTCACCGTTCCAAATAGTGGCCAGAGGATCATGCCTCCGCGCCCCAACTCGGATACGCCGGTGACCGGGTTCTTGCCCGGCAGGCAACTGATGGCAGCGCTCAACACTACCGCCAGCAAAGTCGCGGCATACTTGTTGGTTAACGGTTTTATATGAACGGCTGAACTCAATTCTTGTATGACGTAGCGCTGCAAACGAGTGGCCGAGTCGAGTGTGGTTGCCGCGAAGCAAGCCACCAACACGGCAATGATTCCGACGCCCATGGGCAAAGGGATCCCCAATGCGGACAAAAAGTTAGCGCCGCCATCGACAAATGCACCGACCGACTGCCTCAATCCAAATCGATCCCATTCGCCGCGTGTGTCGTAATACGTGCGCCAAGCCGCATTGTGAGGCGTCCCTTGTTCGTCGGTCAGCTCGACTCGCTGGTAAGAGACGATTCCAGACGTGTCAGCTACCGGTTCGATGCGTCCCATACCAACGCCAGCACAACAGGCCAACACCACGACCACAGCCAACATCCCTTCCAGCAGCATCGCACCGTAGCCGACGTACTGCGCATCGATTTCCCGCGACAGTTGTTTACTGGTCGTTCCACTGCTGACCAGGCAATGAAACCCGCTGCATGCTCCACAAGCAATGTAGATGAACAGGAACGGAAAAATCGGCGGTGCGCCGCGTGGCAATTCACTGGCAGCAACAATCGCCGGGGCCGATTCTGCCAAGCTGGCGCCTTGCCAACTGGCAATTACCAACCCCACTAACAACAGGCCCATCGACGTGATCAGCTGATGACTGTTGATGTAGTCACGCGGCTGCAACAACAACCACACTGGCCAAACCGAAGCGAAAAAACAATACACCAGCAATACCATCGTCCACACGATCACCGGGTTCCACTCGGCCGGCAATTGGATGGGCAGATGGTAGGCACCGACATATACGGCGACATACAACAGCGCTAGGGAAATCAACGACATCCAGCCAATCGACCAGCCTCGCCGGTGCGACAGGTAGCCCACCAACATAGCCATCGGAAGCGAAAGCCAGACCGGCAGCACGCTCCCCGGATAGGCTGCAAAAATAGTGGCAATGACCAGTCCGAATACAGCCAAGACGATCAGCAACGCGAAAAACAAGATTGACAGGAACAGGATTCGGGCCCGCGGCGAGATCACACTGGCGGCGATCTCACCCACCGTCTGGCCTTTGTTGCGCAGGCTCAATACCAACGCGCCGAAATCGTGGACAGCGCCAATCAAGATACTTCCCAGCACAATCCACAACAGGGCCGGGAGCCATCCCCAAAACACCGCGATCGCCGGTCCGACAATCGGCCCTGTCCCAGCGATGCTCGTAAAATGGTGGCCGAATACTACCGAGCGTTTGGTTGGAACAAAATCAACGTCGTCCCGCAACGCTTCGCTGGGCGTCAATGTATCGCCGCGAAGTTCGAACACGCGGCGCGCCAACCAACGCCCATACGTGTGGTAGGCGACCAAAAACAGTAAACCGGCTCCCAGCGCGACAGACAGTGTTTCCATGGGGTGTTGGGCGTTGGCGCTCGTTTCCAAATTGACGATAAACAACGAACGGGTTGTCCTGTGTTCAAAACAACCAAAATATTCTACCAACGCCCATTGCCAGCCAGCTATCCCGCCTGACTAAGGCACCGCCTTAGCCTATAATCGGCGGCTAATCGAATCGGCAACGAATCGACTTTCCCTGAATTGAAGACCGGTAACTCACATTAGCTGAGTCTGGTCGAAGTGGATCGTAATCCCTGGACACCAACAATGACAATTTGCTGGAAAATGGGCTCTGTCCCTCTTCTTCCGGCAGACTGATAGGAAGCGAAATGGCGGAACAAGTAGTCATCATCGGAAGCGGCCCAGCCGCCTGGTCGGCGGCAATCTATTCGGCGCGGGCCAGCCTGAAACCATTGGTTGTCGAAGGAACCCCCAAACCTGAGATGATCCCTTTAGGGCAGTTGGCATTGACCACGGAAGTGGAAAACTATCCGGGATTTCCCGCAGGAAATGTTCGCGCCTTCATCGAGAGTGCCGTCGATCAAGACCGCCATTGGAACTTGCCCCCCCTGCCTGATCACCAGCGAGATGGGAAACCGCATTACGCGGTTCAGGGTGTTGAGTTGATGGAGCTCATGAAACAGCAGGCTTTGAATTTTGGAACCCGCGTTGTGTCGGACGATGTGGTGCGAGTCGATTTCAGCCGCCGCCCGTTTAACCTGTTCACTGAGACTGGCGAAACGCTGATCACGCAGACGGTGATCGTCGCCACCGGAGCCCGAGCCAATTACTTGGGGCTTCCCTCGGAAGAAGCGTACAAGAACAAGGGGGTCAGCGCCTGTGCTGTCTGCGACGGAGCCCTTCCTATTTTTCGAAATCGCCCGCTGGCTGTCATTGGCGGTGGCGATTCGGCCGTCGAAGAAGCCACCTATCTCACCAAGTTCGCCGAGGTCGTTTATTTGGTACACCGCCGCGACCAGTTGCGGGCCTCCAAAATTATGGCGCAGCGGGCTCTGAACCATCCCAAAATAAAAATGGTCTGGAACCACGAAGTCGATGAAGTTGTGGGAGACGGAAAAAAGCTGACCGGTATCCGGCTCAATAGCACGATTGACGAGAGCACACAGGTATTGGAAGTGGGTGGGATGTTCCTGGCGATCGGGCACACGCCAAACACGCAGTTTCTCGAGGGTCAACTGGAAACCAACGCCAAAGGCTACATCGTTTGGAAGAAGGGGTTCCGCACGG